>JADGAE010000001.1:0-2404 GCA_015232165.1 Nitrospirota bacterium | reverse complement strand
GCTGCCGCTGGAGAGGCTGCCGGTGCTGCCGCTGGAGACGCTGCCGGTTCTGCCGCTGGAGACGCTGCCGGTTCTGCCGCTGGAGAGGCTGCCGGTTCTACTGCTGGTGGAGCCGCTGGAGTAGCTTCCGGTGTAGGTGCAGGCGTTGCTGCCGGTGGCGGTGGTGGTGGAGCGTCTTTGGGTTTACAACCGGTGAATGTCAGAAACGAAAACACCAGAACCAGGACAACTACGTAGACCACATTTCTCATGTCTTTCCTCCTTGTGTTTTTTCTGTCTTTTAAATCAATCGACAGTATACTTAATTTAGCCAAGTCCTAATCAGTATAGCACACAAAACTCAAATTATGCCAGAAAAATATCATGGCAAAAAAACATGGATAGAATAACAATCCCCGTGGAATCGTTGCCGCTCCTATTTCTTCTCCTTTACCGTATCAGCATAGAGACGATCCCCTTTAGCACCCGCAGGTGTATCAGGAACTCTTCCCTTGTGGATATAGACCTAAGCCTGTTGAGGACATAACGGGGTCTTAGATAGAACTCCCTGTAGGCCCTCTTGTAGGCCGCCTCGACCTCGCCGGCAGAGACGGTGGGGAGAGCCATAATGGCATGGGCCATATCGTAGTGGCTCCAGCGCGTGTGTTTGATATAGCCATTGTCCATTGCCCACTTAAACATGTCTGTCCCTGGAAACGGTGTGGTTATGTTAAAGATGGCAAACTGTATATCAATTGCCTTTGAAAACTCTATCGTCTTTGTCATCCCCCCCGGACCCTCACCCGGGATACCGAGCATAAAGGCACCCCTGATGTCTATTGCCGCATCCCTGGTCCACCTGATAACGTTGTGGTACCTGTCGCTGGTGACCTTCTTGTTTATAGCGCGCAGGACGTCGTCCTCCGTGCTCTCAAAGCCGTACATGATCTGATGACACCCTGCCGCCTTCATCAGTTTAAGGAGATCGGGGCTGACCGTATCGACCCGTGCAAAGCACGACCAACTGATATTGACGTTGTCCGAGATAAGCATATTGCACAACTGCTCTACGCGCTTGCGGTTGGCCGTAAAGGTGTCGTCGTAGAAGGATATCTCCCTGATGCCATAGACGTTTTTTAGGTGGATGATGTGTTCAAAGACGCCCGTGGCCGACGTGACCCTCACCCGTGAACCAAACATCGAGGAGAAACAAAACGTGCACTTACCCGGGCAACCCCGTGAGGTGATCATGCCAATGGAGGGCACTCGCTTGGCACTGCCCAGGGCAGAGTGGTACTTGTGCATAGGTAGTTTTGCGTAGTTGGGCATTGGCAGGTTGTTTAGGTCTACGAAGTCGTTGCTCTGGGGGTTTTGTACGACTTCAGCGTTAGCGGTGCGCCACGTAAGGTTTGCAATGCCCTCAAGGGGTTCCTCGTTTGCAAGGGCAACGATGGCGCCCTCGGCCTCGCCACGGATCACGAGGTCACAGACGCCGCTTTCAACCAACTCCCGGTGATATATGGTTGGATGTACGCCCCCCATGAGGATACGCAGGTGCGGATAACGACTACGCACGGCAGATGCTATCTCCACTGCCATATCCATATCCGGAGTGGTTGCCGTTATGCCCACAACGCCGTCGCCACGGACGTCCATGGCCGACAGCACGCCCGAGACATCAAGGTTTAGCGCCATGGCGTCTATTATCCGGCTCCGGTGACCATTACGTTCAAGCAGTGCCGACAACAGCGCCAGGCCAATTGGAGGCGTTATCGAATTGACGACCGACCAGATGCTGCTCCTGGCAAGGGCCCTGTTGGGATTGATAAAGACAAAGTGCATACTAAACGTTACCGGACCTCCTCATGCCAAAACCACGCCTGACGATCCACGACATCTACCGTTTTCATAGTCTCATTCTCACCTCTCTGGGTAAATTGAAGGCATGTTTATTATGATATACCAAACTAAATGGAATTTGCAAAAATATTGTGGTATTGACAGGTAAGTGTCATTCCACTGTTGTCGCCGGGGGCAGGCTCTGCTTGACGGCATCTTTATACATTTGATAAAATTGAATATGACTTTATTTTAAACCTAAGAAGTGCAAAAGCATAAGGAGAGTATTATGGTAGTTACTGTTAAGCAAAACATAAAGTGGGTGGGTAAGGTAGATTGGGAATTACGCAAGTTTCACGGGGAAGAATACTCGACGCATAGAGGTTCTACTTACAATTCATACTTGGTGGTTGATGAGAAAACCGTTCTAATAGAAACGGTCTGGACACCCTTTACCAAGGAATTCTTGCATAATCTTCAAAAAGAGGTTGATTTAGCGAGCATCGACTATATTGTTGCAAATCATGCCGAATGCGACCACAGCGGTGCATTGCCTGAACTTATGAACCTGATCCCCAACACCCCT
>JADGAE010000162.1 GCA_015232165.1 Nitrospirota bacterium | reverse complement strand
CAAGGGGACTGGTCCCCTTGCAGGGGGTTCTAAAGGGGGGCGGAGCCGCCCCTTTTCTTTCTTGTATGCAGGCAATTTTGATACTCGAAAAAACTCGAATCCAATTAGTATACACTTGATAAAGACGCCAGGAACGAAGTCACCTCACAGGGGAGCGGGGGAACCCCCCGCCCCTCCTCAGATGGATTCCCGCTCCCTGTTGTCGCCAGGGACATGTTTCGCGGCAATGACAGTAATGGGCATTGTCATTGCTGCGCAAGCACATGGGCGTCAACTTAAGAGATAGGCATGTAGGAATCCATTGTCCACCACTTTTTGATGCACTCCACCATGCAACGGGGGGGTTGTTTTTATGCTATAATGATAAGTGGTCTTTTTGTATTGCCGGTTTTATCCGCGATATTTTTTAAATGAGGAGAATGTTGACATTATGCCAAGGGTTACGATAAAAGATTTTTTTGAGAAGAAGGAGCAAAAACGAAATCTCAGTCTGATAACGGCCTATGACTATCCGTTTGGACGGATAGTGGATGAGGTTGGGTTTGACGCTGTTTTGGTGGGCGACTCTCTTGCAATGGTAGTGCAGGGACAGGAAAACACTATGGCGGTGACGATGGATGAGATGATATATCACACGCGGATTGTCTGCCGGGCCGTCACGGGTGCGATGGTCATAGGGGATATGCCGTTCATGTCTTATCAGGTCTCCGTTGCCGATGCGGTAAGAAATGCCGGGCGTTTTGTCAAGGAGGGAGGTGCGCAGGCCATCAAGATCGAGGGTGGTTCGGAGGTGTTGCCCCATGTACGCGCAATAGTGAGGGCCGAAATACCGGTGATGGCCCACATCGGTCTGACACCGCAGGCGCTATACAGGATGGGGGGCTACAAGGTTCAGGGCAGGACGGATGACGCCGGGAGACGGCTCATCGATGATGCCCACAGGCTACAGGATGCCGGTGCCTTCAGCATCGTGCTTGAGGCCATACCGATAGAGCTTGCACGTAAGATAACCGATGCCTTGGCCATTGCAACCATAGGGATAGGTGCCGGTCCGCACTGCAACGGTCAGATACTGGTGCTGCATGACGTCATCGGGCTTTTTGAGCGATTTGTGCCAAGGTTCGTCAAGAAATACACCAACATCAAAGAGGCCGCCGTCAACGCACTTAAGACCTACAAGGAAGAGGTAGAGACCGGCGTATTTCCATCCGAAAAAGAGAGCTTTAAGTAGAACGCCGGCGCAGGAGTCGGTACCCCTTTTTCTACCGGCGTTTGGCTTCGTTGATGAAGGCCTTTATCCCGGCGTGGTTCTTCTTTCGCTTTGTGTCCTCGACGGCGGAGCTGACATCCACCGCGTAGGGTCTGACCCATCTGACGGCATCCCCGACGTTTTCCACAGTCAAGCCCCCGGCCAAGATTATCCTGCCAAACTGCCCGGCCTCCCTGGCAATGTCCCAGTTAAACAACTTGCCCGTGCCTCCATAGGCATTGTCATCGTAGGCGTCAAGCAGCCAGGCATGCACCTTATAGGACTCCAATATCCCGAGGTCCATAAAATCCCTCACCCTGAATGCCTTGACGACCTTCCTCCAGACGCCACACAACCCTACCCCCTCATCCCCGTGCAACTGCACCACGTCAAGGCCGCTCTCCGTCATCTTGGCGATAATCGACGCCTCGTCCTCGTTGACAAACACACCGACCGTCGTGATAAACGGAGGCAGCTCCGCCACTATCGCGGCAACCTCCTTGGGTGTCACATACCGCGGACTCTTGTTGTAGAACACAAATCCAATGGCGTCCGCACCGGCATCCGCTGCGGCAACGGCATCATCGACGTTTGTTATTCCGCAAATTTTAACCTTCACGTTTATAGCTTCCACCTCGACCTCCATGCTTTTCAAGCAGCATGATATCCTTTATGACCATCCTCTTATCCACCGCCTTGCACATGTCATAGATGGTTAGTGCCGCAACGGTCACGGCCGTCAATGCCTCCATCTCAACGCCGGTCTGGCCGTTTATCTTGACCGTCGCCAGGATATCTATGTAGTTGTAGTCCTCGTTTATCGAAAAGTCTATGGTAACACTCGTTATGTTCAACGGATGACACATCGGTATCAGAAAGGGCGTGTGCTTGGCCCCCGCAATGGCGGCCACCCGGGCAACCGCCAGGACGTCACCCTTGGATAATCCACGGTCCTTAATCAGCCTGAGCGTTTCGGCTTTCATAACAACCTTGCCACTTGCGATGGCCACCCGGGCGGTTATCTGCTTATCGGTGACATCCACCATCTTGGCCCTTCCCTCGTTATCAAAATGTGTCAAGCCATCCATACTATCTCCTTTTACCCAATTGTATATTCGTACGTATACTCTTATTGTACCACATCAGGGACAATTTCAGGGTAATTTTGTTCCCCAGGGCCAGGGCAATCGCATTTAACGAAAACTGGCATTCTCCTTATATTTCATGGTAACTATACTGTTACGCATCCTGGATTCCTGGTCAAGCCGGGAATGACCCCTGTTGTCGTCAGGGGTGAAGCACCCCCGCCATAAAAGGGGCAGCTCCGCTCGCATAGCGACGTTACCGCGCCCCCTTCAACCCCCCGCAAGGGGACCAGTCCCCTTGACCCCATTAAAGTGTCGTGAATTTTGTAGTTAATCCAATCGAAATTTGCTATAATGTAAATGAGCTATTTTTATGACGAGAAGGAAGTTTTTAGTTAATGGATTGAGGGCTGGTGTTGTATTGTTGGGGACTAAGGGGGTCTACAATACCTCACGGTATAATTTGGAGCTTCGGCGGGTAGCGTTATTAGTTCCGGGCTTGCCGTCTTCTTTTGATGGGTTTAAGATAGCGTTGTTGAGTGACATCCATAGCTCTGCGATAGTCAGTGAGGGGCTTATTTCCATGTCGGCGAGGATGTGCATGGATGAGGTGCCTGATGTTATTGCCCTTGCGGGGGATTTTATCACGGGGACAAATCATGTCGGGGGCAGCGGCAAGGTCGGTATGGAAAAAGGCGCAAGGGAATATATTCAACGGTGTGCTAATGCCCTGTCAACACTCAAGGCACCAATGGGGATTTACGGTGTCCTGGGCAATCACGATTTCTGGAGCGGCAAGGACGCCGTGGATACCATATGCAAATCGTTTACTGATAAGATTGGGGTGGTCTGGCTCAGGAACAAGAACTTCAGGATTAAAAGGGATGCTCAATCCATCTACATCCTCGGTGTCGATGATCACTGGCAGAGGAGTTGCTCCCTCGTTGATGCCTGTAGGGGCATAGATATCAAGGCAGTGAAGATACTGTTGAGCCACAACCCCGATATCAATATAGACATAGAGTTCTCAAAGAAGAAGATAGACGTCGTTTTATCGGGTCATACGCACGGCGGACAGATAGTCTTTCCCTTTATTGGCGCTCCGTTTCTGCCATCAACCTCGGGGCAAAAGTATATAAGCGGCGTCGTTAAGGACGGCACCCGTCAGACTTACATTACAACCGGCGTGGGGAACAACATGGTACCGATGCGTTATAATTGTCCACCTGAAGTCGCCATTATAACGTTGAAATCCTCATAGCCTGTCAAGGAAGTGCATAAAACCCGGATAACGTCTGACATAGGTCTCAAGCCTTCGGACGAACAAGGCGGTCAGTTCGCGCGCGGAGATTTCCTGTTGTGATGGCGGGTTTAGGGGTGGTTCAATGGTTATCCTGTATCGGTTTTTCTCAAGGGGTGTTATAAAGACCGGCATGAAGGCTGCGGTTGTTTTTTTGGCCAGGGTTGCCGGACCAAGTGGAAAGGGTGTGGGGCGTCCCAGGAAGGTAAAGTGCTCGTATCTTCCCAGGCGTTGTTGGGTGCCAGTGCCGTCACCGGTTGTCATGATGCAGCCGTTTTGGGCAAGCCACACAAAAACTGGTCTTAGAAACGAGTCTGCCCGGAATATCTCTGCCGGTATCTTTGCCTCATAACTCAATCTCAACCTGTAGGCGACGTTCCTTCCTATCCGACTCAATCCCTCATCGGAGGGCAGTCCCAGTTGCTTTATCTTAAATCCGTACCGGGCAAGCACTGTCAGCGGTATGTGCACCGGCCCAAAGTGTCCATGCACCAGTACAACCCCCCTGCCGTATCCAAGGGCGGCATCGAGGTACTCAACCCCATCAAGCTCAACATAGCGTTGTATCTGTCTGTCGTCAAACCTCTCGACAATGAAGATAAACAGTCGGTCAACGTAGTGGTTTCTGAAGTACTCCCTCACCGTCTGTTGCTTGTCACAACGGTCAATCACTGCGGTGGAGAGGTTTGTCAACAACCGCTGCCTCTTGCCCCCCGAGATGGCATAGTGCAAGTCTCCCATCATCCTAAAGAGCATCAACCCCGCCCAAACCGGCAATAACCGCACCAACCACCGCACCGGATACCACACTATCAACCTCAGAAGATCGCGCGTTATTCCCTCGGTTACTACCACTTACATCCAGGGGGAAAAAGGCTCCTTGTCACTTTGCTGACTTTTCGGCTTTAGACAGGTCAAAGATAAACACCACCAAAGACAAGAGAACTATCATCGCTATCCACAATGGCCAGAACCAAGCATAAGAGTTTGAACACCTGTTGTACACCATCCTTTGTTTCCAGGTGACTTTTTCCCAGCCACCAACTCCCATCTCGCTCCGTATGATGTCGTCCTGTTTGGCTTCGTACATGAGGTAATATAAAAAAGCCGCCGCCAGGGCCGTCGGGAATCCAAGACGCTCCTCCGTTGCCATCAATATCAGTGATATTGCTGAATAAATCGCTATGTAGAAGAAGTTATTATGTACGAAATAACCTTCCATATGCTAAGAATAGCACATCTGCATGGTTGACTGCAAGATGTTATTGGTTCCTTTTCATTTACTGTGGGCAACTCAACTTACGGTTAGCGACCAACGGGAGCGGGAGGTACAATCTGTCGCTTTATCCTTTATAGCGGAAGTTCCAGAAATACATGCGGGAATTTTTTGTAGACGAGCCATACATGAGAG
>JADGAE010000161.1:806-5054 GCA_015232165.1 Nitrospirota bacterium | reverse complement strand
AGTCCCCTTGACCCCATTATTTCACACTCAATTATCATGCCTGAAAAAACCTGTGTCATCTCAGTATACCATGAAATATACAGAAGATACAGTTTTGTATCGCATGCAATCGAAGCGCGCTATGTTTTACCCTGTCCAGTACAGTGCGCCGGTGGTGCAACCCGTAACACATGCGGGCTGTAGGCCGGCGTCGATCCGGTCCTTGCAGTAGTCGCACTTTATGACCGTGCCGGTGTCGTCGTTGTACTGCGGGAACGAACACGGACAGGCCTCGATACACTCCATGCAGCCGGTACAGGCATCAGAATCGACATACACTATGCCGTCTGACTGCCTCTGCTGCATGGCCCCGCTTGGGCAGGCTGATACGCACATGGGCTCACTGCAATGAAAACAGGTCATGAACACAAAACTCATACGCGGTACATCATTAACTATGGTTGGCCCAAGTGTGACAATCCTCGCAAACCTGATACCCACCGGTACGTTGTGCTCCGTCTTGCAGTGTATCTCACAGGCATGGCAACCTATACATCTGTCCTGGTCCTGATAGATAAACCTAATGCTCATTCTATTCCTTCTTAACGGGTCTGACGGCAACAAAACACTCCGTCAACGGGCAATTGCCGCCAACCGTGAGCTTCAACAGCCCCTTTTGCAGTCTGACGTCGGAGACGCCCCTGTTAAATGACCTGGTGCGTACCGCAACGCTATCACCAAAGCCATGCAGCATGAACACAACCTCCACGTGGATGAGGTCTGTCAACCTGGCCGTAATCCTCCGGGAGAAACCCTCAACCGATACCTCAACCTCATCACCGTCGGCGACGCCCAACTCCCTTGCCCTGCCGGTGTTGATCCACAGGCGGCTTTCGGCAACGAGCTCGTTCAGGATCGCTATATTTGAGGTAGTGCGTCCCTGCGTGTGCACTGCCACCTTGCTTGTTACAAGCCTGAACAGGCCGGCTGGGATTGCCTCCGCCCTCTCAAAGGGGATGAATGAGGCGATTGAGGCACCCTCAAGCGTTGGGGATATTATCTCAAGCCTGCCCGAAGGCGTGTTAAATCTCAGACCGTTTGCCCTGTCAAACCACAGCGGCTGATCACTAAGCTCAATGCAACCGGTGTGGTCAAAGTCCTCTATCGTAAACCCGGTTCCCTCAAGCTGCCACGCTATCAGTTCCTCGATAGAGTCGTAGGGAAAGTACTGCCCAACGCCCATCTTGTGGGCCAGTTCCCTGAATATATACCACCGCGGCCTGGAATCAAATCGTGGCTTTACGGCCTGTCGCCTCAATAACAACCTTGGTTTGAGGCCGTTTTGGGCAATCACATGGTCCGTCCTCTCCAGGAACGTGCACTCGGGCAGTATGCAGTCGGAGTACCAGGCGGTTTCGCTGTAGTTGACGTCTATAGAGACAAGCAGGTCGAGTCTGTCCAGTGCCGTTTTAAAGGCCTCGGGGTCGGGCATGGATGCAAGCGGATCATGCCGCATTGCTATGTATGCCTTGATCGGATACGGGGTTTCACCGAGGATGGCCTCAGGCAGCAACTGTCCAAGCCCCCACTGTGCCCCAAGGTGTTTGTGTATGGTGCCGCAGCCATCAAAGCGCTCCCCAACCGGTCTTGGAACCTCGGCAAGCAGGCTCTTTAGCCTCACGCCTACATCGGCAGGGGTCTTGTTGATGATGATCCCGCCCCTGGCCTCGTAGTTGCCCAGCAGGGCATTGAGGGTATAGATGGTGCGTCTGAGGTAGAAGTCGTTGCTACCCCATGCCGTCATCCATCCGGGGTGAAAGAGCACGGCGGGACTTGCCTTGGCGGCCTCGTAGGCCATTGTTGTGATTTCGGCGGCGTTTATTTCGGTCTCCCCTTGTGCCCACTGCGGCGTATAAGGGGCCACAAAGCGCTTGAGTTCATCCAGGCCAATCACCCACCTGGCTACAAAGTCGCGGTCGTAGAGACCCTCATTGACTATGACGTTTATAAGTGCGAGGTTTAGGGCGTAGTCGGTTGCCGGACGTATGAGAAAGAACCTGGCGGCCTTTGCGGCGGTGTAGTTGTAACGGACGTCTATGTATATCATCCTGCCACCGGCGGCGATCATGTCTATGACGTCTTTTGCTTCTGTCGTCCCCAGGGACTCAAACAGGTTGCGTCCGTAGAGCACCAGGTACTTGCAGTGCTTGTAGTCGTAGCTGACGGTGTTTCTGGCGTGTCCCGCGATAGAGATATGGGCGTTGTGGACGCTGTTGGAGCATGAGGCGTGGTGATTAAAGTAGTTTGGTGAACCGATGGACGCTATGAAGGTCTTTTGGAAGTCCGTATGTGGTCCGCCTCTGTCGCTGAGGCAGATGGCCTGTGGGCCGTATTGGTGCTTGATCTCATTGAGTCGTGTTGCGATGTAATCGAGGGCCTCTTGCCAGCTCACCCTTTTCCATTGCCCGCTACCACGGTTGCCAACCCTGAGCATCGGGTACTGCGGGCGCTCATCGTCATACTCAAATGCCTTGCCGGCCGCACCCCTGGCGCAGAGATTGAACCCACCCAGCAGGTGAGGATTACCCCAGATGTGTTTGATCGAGCCGTCTTTTACCTCAACCGCAATGGGGCATCTAACGGTACACATGCCGCACATGCTGTAGATTGTCTTTACATTAGCCATTGTACTTTAACGTGTATTATACAAAAATACGTAAAATTTCCGCATCAAAAATAACGAAGGGGGCAGGGCAATCGCATTTGACTGTAAAGAAAGAAAGGGACGTTTTCTTTTCAAGTGAATTTGCTCTGTCTGAAGGTTAAGATTGTAGGCCGCTTTTCATATTTTACGCACAAAATTTATGTAGCGATGTGTTAAAATAAAGGATGAGATTTGTTGACGTAAAGAGTGATATAGCCTTTAAACGTATATTTGGTAACGAAAACAGGAAAGAGATACTGATATCTTTTTTAAACGCTGTGCTAGGTCTCAGTGGGGATCGAGAGATCGGTGACATAGAGATACTTAATCCATATCAGGTGCCAAAGAGAGATGGTTTGAAGGAGACCGTACTGGATATCAGGGCGGTAGACAAGAGGAATGTAACGTTTATCGTGGAGATACAGATTCAGAAGAAAAAGGGATTTGAAAAACGGGTATTGTATTATACAAGCAAGGCATATATAGACCAGTTGGGAAGGGGAGAGGATTATCCCAATTTAAAACCGGTGATATACATAGGTATAGTGGATTTTAAAATATTTAACGGCGATAATTATTTAACACGGCATCTGATATTGGACACGGATACATTGAAGCAGGAGCTAAAGGATTTTGAGTTTAATTTTATCGAGCTGCCCAAGTTCACAAAGGGGGAGGATGATGTAGAGAGCATAATAGAGAAGTGGGTATATTTCATAAAGAATGCGTACTCATTGGAGATGGTGCCTAAGAGTGCCGATTTCCTTGAGATAAAGGAGGCCTATGAGATAGCAAATGAGATTACCTGGAGTAAGAAAGAAATGGAGGTATATGAATATTGGCAGATGAGATTACAGGACGAGAGGGGCGCTCTTGAAAATTCTTTTGATGAAGGTCTTGCAGAGGGACAACGCAAGGGGTTGATAGAGGGACAACGCAAGGGGCTGATAGAGGGACAACGCAAGGGGCTGATAGAGGGGATAGAAGGGATGCTTGAGATCAAGTACGCAGACGAGGCAGCCACACTTATGGCCGTTGTCAGAACCATTGAAAGCGTAGAACAACTGCAAGCATTTAAATCGTTGTTAAGGAAGTCTGTCTCTGTGGATGACCTGTGGGAATACCTCAAAGGGGCATAGGATAGGAGGCTAACCTGGCATATGTGTCATTCCTGCGTAAGCAGGAATCCATTACACACGAAAAGTTTATGCACCCTTTGAAATTTTTGCTATTGACTTTTCTAAGACACTCGTTATATGCTTACGGTATTATGCCATCAGTAAAAAATGTGAAGAAGGAGGTTTTTTTAATGCGGTTGAGAGATGATTTTCAGCCTGATATACCAGGATATCCCAGTTTTGGCGCAGGCCTTGCTCTCTCTCTAGCGCACCTTCAGCAACATTAACACCCCCAGTTTTTTTTCTTTTTCACGGTATTTTTGCGTTTAATCGGATCACCAAGTATCAACGCTATTGTTGTATCTTGTCCGGCTTTTTTCATCAACGAAGTAACAATCAAAGGGCGCTCACGCATTTTGCGTGCAAATTAAACACAGTTCGGAGGTA
>JADGAE010000161.1:0-729 GCA_015232165.1 Nitrospirota bacterium | reverse complement strand
TCTGACGTTGTCGGCATACGCAGGATCGGTGCCAAACGTGTTCACGTCGGGGACTGTCTCCAAGTCCAGTGAGGTCAACGCCAACTTCACCTACCTTGGGGAGAGGAGTTGGGACTTGTCGGGAGGTGTATTGATTTATAGTGGGGGTAATATTGGAATTGGAAGATATCTTAATAATATGCCTATGCCGAGTGGAAACAATGTTCCGCTTTATATTGGCGAAAATGCTGATGTGTATATGGGGCATATTATGATTAATGGTGAAAACCATGATGCATCAATAGCTTTTGCAACTGCCACTTACATTGAAGATGCCTCTATTTTTCTTGATATATCTGATTCTAACAAGTTAAAATTTGCTCTTGGAAATGTTGGTCGCGAATCAACTAGACATTCATCCACAATGTTGACAATAACTCAATCTGGCAACGTAGGCATAGGCACAACCTCCCCCTCCTACCCCATCCACATGGGCAGCGGTGCCTACGTAACCACTGGCGGCGCATGGACTAACGCGTCAAGCCGCGAGTACAAAAAAGACATCCAGAGCTTAACATCCGAAGACGCCATGCTGGCGTTTAACAAACTCGAACCGGTTTCCTTCAAGTACAAGGCTGACGACGAACACCACATCGGCTTCATTGCGGAGGACGTCCCAGACATCGTGGCTACAAAGGATCGCAAGGGCCTAAGCCCGATGGACATGGTCGCAATACTGACCAAGGTCGT
>JADGAE010000160.1 GCA_015232165.1 Nitrospirota bacterium | reverse complement strand
ATAATGGGGTCAAGGGGACTTCTTCGTGCCCGGGGTGGCTCACCCCTCCCCTTGTGGGTGGGTCTGAGGGAGGGCAAAGCCCTCCCTTCTTGTACCCTGTGCGTAAGGTGAGTTACTAGTAAAGCCATTTCTTTATCTCTATCGAGTATACACCTGGTGAGACCTCGTAGTTTTTTATAATGGCCAATTTATCTTTATCCGGAAAGTTGTCCTCCGGCATGACGTCGATCTGCATGTTGATAGAGCCTTTTGCGATCTTTCCTTTTATGCGTGCGTAGATGCCTTCTCCCGAGAACGTTACGGACTCCGTTGTCAGTTGTTCATCTTTCAGGACAATCAGACCGTTTATCACATTAAAGTACTTAAGCGGCAGGTATACGCCGTGGCTGTGTATGTCGCCAAAGGTGAAGTCCCTGATCTTAAATGCCAGTTCACCGGTGTCTTTGTAAAAGGTGAAGTCCCCAGAAAATATGCCGTGCCCTTTTAGAGAGTACCTCTTGAGGTAACTAAGCCCTGAAAGCTCAATGTCATCCATGTTTGCGTTTATCCTGACGAGGTCTTTTTTTATAATGCCGTCGCCCTTTATGTAGCCGCCACTGAGGGCGGCATTAAAGGACATCTTCACGGTTTTAAATGGCAGAAAAACAGGGTTGATCCTTATCGTACAGTCATTTAGCACGAGGACGTCGTTGTTCTTTGACAATAGCAATCTGACGTCCTTTATCTTCACGGTAAAAAGGGCCTCTTTTCTGAGGTCGTTTACCTCCAGGACAAATGGTTTTTCCACGGAGGTCTTTATCCAGTTGACTATGAGGTCCTCCGGTATGGCGACCATCCATGTCCCAAATACCGCTGCCGCAATAGCCGCTATTACAATCACGACGACGATGAATGACTTGCCGACTCTTGTCATCTCTTTATTTCAGGGGCCTCGCTCACGTATGACACACCCACGGTGACGTCAAACCGAGAGGGGTCGGTAAAGCCTTTTTTCATGTTCAGCCTCCTTATAAAAAGACCTTTTGAGTCATGCTCCATCTTATACAGGATGTTTACCAGTTCATTGAGGCTTACACCGTTTATCTTAATCTCGGCATTTTCCTCCCTGAACTCCATAAATGAGCGTTGGGCCAAGAGGGCAATGTTTGAACGCTTGTCTTTCAATCCCAGAGAGGACATGATAGCCTCGATGCCCTGCAACAGCCCACCGACTCCCACCCTTCTTCTGAAAGCACCTTGCTCGTCCCTGAGCTGTTCGTATTCGCCCAGTAGGGCATTGTATTGACTTAGGCTGTCCTCGGTCCGCTTAAGTGCGGACGTTCTGTGTCCAAGGATGTTGATAGAGACTAGCAGCAGGAGCAGCATTAGAAAAACCCCTATAGACATAGCCGCCACCTTGCCCCTAAGCCGCTTATCCCCAAGATGTTTAACAATAATATGTCCACCCTTAAAAAAGGACGACTTAAATGGTTTGCGGCCCCGTGTCATTGCCCCTGTCCCTCCGGATGCGGCCCCGTCCCGGCATGTATGTTGAAGGAGACCTTGTTGTCGGCGGCAGTCTTGGTCTCCATTACACTTACGTCCGACAACCGAGCCGTGAGCTTGTCTTTGTACTGTTCAACATCGGATATCCTTATGGCCTCCCCCTTGAGGGTCATCCTTCCGGGGGACATGTCTATTTCGCTCAAAACGATATTGGGGGCGCTAACCGAGGACAGTACGGAGAGGTTTTGCAGCGGGGATATGCCGTCAAGAAAGTCCCTCTCTTCCTTTATCTTCTTGACCTTTGCCTTGAGCTGGTATAGTGGGTCAACGACCCTGACATCCCCGGTAAACAGTTTCTTGTATGAACCAAGCATATATGATTTTAACGTTTCAACACGTTTGCTTACCAGATATATCTTGTAGGTTGTATGTGAACCGACAAGGACGATGACAAACGCCATCAGAAGCAGGACAAGTTTGACGCCCCTCAGTGTCCTTTTGATGTCCTTTGTGTATGCCAGTTCGCCCCGTGCTAGGTTTATCAGGGGGATATGCAACTCCTCCTGGCACATGTCTATACGTGACTCCTCCGGCAACTGTACGGCATCGTACAGGGCATCGACTGAGTACTTGCTGATCTTGTACCTGAGCTCCAGCGATGTCACCACCTTGGGCTCTATGCCCAGTGCCTTTAACTCCGAGAGGGCTTTCTGTAAGACCACCTTGTAGATGTATACAACCAGTATCTGAAACCTACCGCCCTCCTGCCCCAGGACGATACAGTCGGCCACGCAGGAGTCATAAGCGCCGCGAATGAGACCCTCCAGGGCGTAGGGTAGGGTCTGCCGTATCTTGTCCTTTTCGGAGAACGGCATCTCTATTATCCTGTAATTGAGGCCGTCTGCCGGCAAGGACAGACAGTAGGTCAGCCCCTTGTCTGCGATGTAGTCATTGAGGCGTCTGAGGGAATCCCCATCAGTCTGTAGATTTATTGTCTGTTCGTGTGTGTATACCGAGGCCTTTCGTTTGAAGATATCCACGACAATGCCGGTTGCCCCGGGGGTGACAAATGCCACCTTCATCAGAACTCCTTCCAGTACAATACGGTTTCCTTGCTACCTGCCATGGTGGCCGTAACCAGGACGTCCCTGACCATGTTGCTGCCGGATGCCTCGGAGGTGATCGAAAAGGTGTCGCTCTTGACTGCTATCCTTCCAATCAGGGTCTTGCCGATGTGCTCCATGCCGGCCACCTTTTGTATATCGGAGGTGATCGCAAACGGCGTCTTTTTCCTAAATTCTGCTATGGCGCCGGCCAGCCCCTCGTCGATATCCTCTGACAGGCAGTACAGCACCGGGGGCTCTGCCGTGTTGACGTTTATCAGACCGTCGCCATAGACGGTTACGTATGGCAGGAGTTTCTTGTAGTCATCTGCAGTCAACTTTTTGATCTGCAGCAGTTCGTCGGTAGAGAAGAGCTTTTCGTTTTTGGCATCCTGCTCTGAGTTGGTATATCGTTCTTCCCTGTCGGGGTCTATCCAGTCGGCCGCGTAGAATGCTATGTCCTGGTTTATTTCGAGTCTCTTCAGGAGGCGTTTGAAGCATTTGAGGGCCGTTTCATTTGTCTTTCCGTTTTGGCTGATCAGCGAGTTGACGTTGAACTTGGCGTTTTCGTCCCTTATGCTTATGATGAGGTTGTCCTCTCCCTCTTGTGCGGCGCCGTTGGAGGGGACAATCGGCCCAACGGGGAGCGTGGTTGCATTAAAGGTGGTGTATCTGACGGTCTTGAGATAGTCCCGGAGATATTTTACCGCCATCTCAACACCGGAGGAGGCCAAAAGCGAAAGCCTCTGACCGTCACGATGGTTGTACAGCAGGTTGGTGCCCACGTAGACGCTGTAGGCAAACTCCACTATCAGCGTTATCAACAGGGTCATGATCAGCAGTGTCAGGATGACAATTGTGCCCTGCGACTGTTTCAGTGGTTGCGCTAATGCAATTATAACTAAAACCTCCCGGTTATCTTGGGATAAAAGGTCTCCGACAGGGTCAGGGGGGTGTCTCTGGGACAGATGGTGAGTGTGGCCCTGATGCGTGTCGGCATCCTGGCGTTTAGCGCCGTGTCCCATGTCCTGAGAGCGGTCTTGTTTGCCGAACCGTCGTCAAAGACATCTACCGTGAAGTCCCTTATGTTATCGACGACCTCGACCTTAACAGGGGTGACGTTTGCCCCTGCGGGCTGGACGCTCTTGTACAAAGAGAGTTTTTTGTTTCGTTCTTCGACGTAATAGGTCACTTTTTTATAACCTGACCCGGACCCGGCAAACGTCGTCATGTATATGCCTGACGTCTGTCGTGCACCGAAATCACGGTCGATTATCTTAAATCGTCCCATGTCCTTGTTGGTTGCGTAAAATGAGGATTCGACCTCTTTTCTCATTGTCTCAAGGAATTCCCGGCTCTCCTGTAGCCTCCACATGTAGTCGTCCATACCGTTTATTGCCCGTTCGGACAAAAAGTATGTGTTATATAGGGCCAGTGATATCACCGAAAACAGAGACACTGCCACCAGGACCTCAACGAGGGTGAACCCTCTCATTGTTTCTTGTAAAGCGTCCTTAAAACGACCTGCTCCTTTGCCTTTCTCACTGTTATCTCCACCACCACGACATCGGGAATTGGACTGTCGTGATTTCTCAACTCAAAGGCATAATCCTCAAACGGTACAGGGAACTTACCGCCGTCCTCCGTTACGCGCAACTTCAGGGCCTCGGAGAGCTTCTCTTTTGCCAGCAAAGACGCCACCGTTATCACCTCATGCCGTTGCAGGAGGGCCAGATTGTAGTTTAACGTGTTAATCAACGTAACTAACACCCCACTTAAGATCGCAAGGGCAATGAGTACCTCCAGCAGGGTGAAGCCGTTTTTCTTCATTAAAGAGCTGCTATCGCATAATCCCTGCTACATTGTCCGTACTGCCGCTGCACCAGCTGTTGCATCCCCGTCTTTGAGTCCCGTACCCTTTAGGGCTTAAACAAACTCTACCGACAGGCGGTTGAGATAATCAGTCAGCTCTTTTACAACGGTCTTTATCCTTCCAGAGTCCTTCAGGGCACCGGCCGTCTCCAACGCCTGTCCAAGCTGTGACAGGGCCTCCATGCCAAAGCCTTCGGACATCTTTTTTAACCCGGCACCAAGCATCTTGATAGAGTCATAGTCGCCTTTGCCAATACCACTGGCAATCTCTGAGACATCCTTACGTCTCTTCTCAAGAAACGTGCCAACCTGCTTTTGAAACTTGGCCTCTACGCTTACGACAATCTTCTCTGTCTCTGTACCCATTAAATCAATACCTCCAAAAAATATCTCTCAAGTCTTTGTTGTAGTTTTCATTTAGATATTATAAACAAATAGGTCGATTTAAAACAATAACCAAAATTGTAAGTTCGTGGCCATAATTAATTACTCACCTTACGCACAGGGTATAAGAAGGGAGGGCTTTGCCCCTTTTGTGCCAGGGGCGGCTCGCCTCCTCCCTCAGACCCACACACAAGGGGAGGGGCGAGGCGCAATCTTGTCGCAGCAGGGGGCGAGCCGCCCCTG
>JADGAE010000159.1 GCA_015232165.1 Nitrospirota bacterium | reverse complement strand
TCCTGTAAATCCTTTAATCTGTGCAATCATGGTTCAGACAGTCCCTTGTGCTTCCTTAAGTCAACAGCATTACCCCTCAGACCCACTCGCAAGGGGATACGGCCACATTGACCCCGTAAATTACGTATGCTCGTCATGAAAAATTTATGCAACCTGATAAAACCCTATGAACGCATTTATATGTTATAATAACATCGGATTAGGATGAAAAGATTTAACCTCTTGTATAACACTACGATGGGGTTGACCCATTTGGGACGATATAAGATACTGCATGAGCTTGGTCATGGGGCGATGGGTGTGGTCTACAAAGGCAACGATACGATCATTGATCGGACGGTTGCAATAAAGACTATCAAGCTGGGCAAGGTGATGTCATCGTTTAAGGAGAAGGAGCTTCTGGCGTTGTTTTACCAGGAGGTGCGGATAGCGGGTAAGCTGGCACATCCAAACATTGCCATGATCTACGATGCAGGGCAGCACTATGACGTACACTACTTTGTCATGGAGCACGTCAGCGGCGTCTCTCTCAAGAGCGTCATTACGGATAAACTGCCCCTGACGCTGGATGACAAGGTGCGCATACTCACCGTCATAGCCAACGCGTTGCACTACGCCCATCAGCGCGGCGTCATACATAGAGACATCAAGCCTGCCAACATCATGCTCCTGGAGGACCTCCAGGCAAAGATCATGGACTTCGGTATAGCGATGCTTTCAACGGCAAATGATG
The DNA here is from genome assembly GCA_015232165.1 of Nitrospirota bacterium. Lineage (GTDB taxonomy): Bacteria > Nitrospirota > Thermodesulfovibrionia > Thermodesulfovibrionales > Magnetobacteriaceae > Magnetobacterium. The sequence goes on along the minus strand of JADGAE010000159.1, from coordinate 4,385 downwards.
CCATGGCCAGGCCCACGCAGGACAAGATACTGGGCACTCCCTCATACATGTCCCCGGAGCAGATCAGCGGACAGGAGCTGGACAGGCTTACGGATGTGTTTTCGCTGGGGGCCATGGCCTATGAGTTTATCACGGGCAGGAAGGCCTTCCCGGCAAGTGACATCACATCGCTGTTTCATAAGATCAAGACCGAAGACCCCATCCCGCCGCACCTCGTCCTGCCCGAGGTGGACAGGGCCCTTGGCGATTGTATCATGAGCGCAATGAAAAAGAGCAAGGAGGAGCGTTTTCAGTCGGCAAGTGAGTTTGCCGATGCCCTTGTCATCTTTCTCAACAAGAGCGAGAAGGAGGGTTCACAGAGCGCCCGCAGCCCGGTAGAGTACGCCAACAAGGACTTCCTGTTGACGCTTAAGAAGAATTACGCCTTTTTTTCCGATTTTACACTGGATGAGCTGCACACGATTATAAAGATAAGCAAGAAAAACACCTTTAAGGCCAATGACCTGATATTTAAGGAAAACACAATCGGCAACACGATGTATATCATTATCTCCGGTCAGGTCAAGATAACAAAGGTGTTTTCCCCGCAAGAGAACCCAACCCTGTTAAACAGACTCAAGGTGGGTGAATGCTTTGGTGAGATGGCGATCATGGAGTCCGCCCCGCGCTTTGCCACCGCAACATGCGAAACCGACTGCATACTCATAGCCATCAACGAGGTGGTGCTAAGAAACTCCGAACCAAGACTCTGCCTGAAGCTATACAGAAACCTGGCCATCATCCTCTCAGACAAACTGCGAAAGAGCGACGCAAAGGTCAACGCCCTCATCGCAAAGCAATCAACCGACTGACCCATAAGACCATGAACGCTCCGCCCCTTTCTTTACCCAAAGGCACCCATGACTTTTTGATGCGCCCGTAACTCTTGCATATTTTTTATATACTATGATATTGTTATATGAGACAGAAGAGATGAAAGACGTTATGGAAAAGAATCTGACCGTCAGCGAAAAGATATTAAAGAAACTGACCTTTGTCGCACAGGATGCTATTGTCATGATGGATAGCGATGGTTTGATCTCTTTCTGGAACAGGGCTGCCGAGCATATCTTTGACTATGCAAGTGAAGAAGCGCTTAACAAGCCGTTACACAGGCTGATAGTCCCGCGGAATTATTATGATGACTTTGTCAGGGGATTTGACAATTTTCAAACAACCGGCATAGGTAATGTGGTTGATAAGACACACGAGCTTGTCGCAATCAGGCGCGACGGTACAGAGATACAGGTAGAGGTATCCATATCGGCCATAGAGATAGAGGGGTTCTGGCATTCAATTGGCATCATAAGGGACATAACAAACCGTAAATTGCTGGAGCAGGAGCTACATACTCATCGTCAGGACCTTGAGACCCTGGTACAAGAGAGAACGTTTAAGCTCAAACTGGCCAATGCCGACATCGAACAGGCCAACGAGTTTCTAAGGCAGGAGATCATTGAACGTAAGCAGTTAGAGACAAAGCTCCATCACAATTATTACATGCAAGAGGTAATAAGCACAATGCTTCAGATTGCACTGGAGCAAATCCCTCTGAAGAGCAAACTTGAAAGCGCCCTTGACCTGGTGCTCTCAGCCCCGTGGATCAAGGTTCAGAAGAAGGCCTGTGTATTCCTTACGCACGCCGACTCTGGCAAGTTGATAATGGCTGCTCAACGCCATTTGCCACAATTTCTGCAAGCCAATTGCAGGGAGCTGCCTTTTGGAAAGTGTCTCTGTGGCCTGGCGGCATCCACCCGCAAGGTCATTTATGAAAACAAGGTAGACGAGCTGCATGAAGTCAGCTTCGACGGGATGACGGACCATGGTCATTATTGTATACCGATTAAGTCCGGCAGTACAATCCTTGGGGTCCTCAACCTGTACGTCGATGCCGGGCACAAGAGGGATAGGCCAGAGGAAGACTTTCTGGTTGCAGTGGCCAACACCCTGGCGGGGATCATTGAACACGGAAAGGCAGAGGATGCCCTCAAGCAATCAAACGAGTTTATCCATACCGTTCTAAACAGCATGAACGATGCCGTCGTGGTTATTAACGTCTGGGATTTTAAGGTGATCGAGGTCAACCAGGTCTTTTTGAAAGAGTATGGATTCCTGGAGTCCGAGGTAAAGGGTGGTACGTGTCATACGCTGATCCACAAAAGTCCCATACCGTGTCATCAGAGGGATATCCAGTGCCCGATAGTGATCACTGCACAGACGGGCAAACACGCAAAGACCGAACATATTCACCAGGACAGAGACGGCAAGGATATCTATATAGGATGTAGTTCCTCTCCAATAATAGGCGAAAACGGACAGGTAACACAGTGTGTGTATGTGCTGAGAAATATTTCGGAACGCAAGCACTTTGAGAGCCAACTCCAGCGCCTTGCGCACTTTGATACGCTGACGTCCCTGCCCAACCGGATGTTGTTCCATGATCGCTTCAACAACGCAATTGAAATGGCAAGACGTGACAAATATATGTTTGCACTGCTGTTTATAGACCTGGACAACTTTAAGATAATCAACGACACCCTGGGACACGATTACGGCGATATCCTGCTGCAGGAGGCATCAACCAGACTCATGGAAAACCTCCGTAAGTCGGACACGGCTGCCCGCATGGGGGGCGATGAGTTTACGGTAATCCTTGCAAGGATAAAGGAACCGGAAGATGCCGCCCTGGTGGCTGAAAAGATCATAGCCTCGCTGAACAGGCCATACCACCTTAAAGACAAGGTCTGCAATATCAGTGCAAGCATCGGGATCAGCGTATATCCCTTCAAAAACAACACCGAATACAGGATCAACAGCGAACTGTTGCTAAAACAGGCAGACATCGCAATGTACAGGGCCAAGAAGCAGGGTAGAAACGGTTTTCAGTTCTATGCCGATATAATTGCAAGGGTTGAGGACCTGGTGGATATCATTGTCGGATTTGTCATGGAGTACAAAGGGACATGGGACCATCAGGCATGGGTGGAGCTGTTGCTTAAGATTCAGGATAAGGGGTTTGAGTTATCCGATAGCTCAAATAACAAGATCGGTAACATCCTTGAGACTACGCGAACCCTTTACCGTATGCTGCAACAAAAGGACTATCTCCTGATCATATCGGAGTTCATTAAAAAGGTTGTAAACATTGATGAAACCAGAGAGCAATCAATAGAAAAGGACTCGTGGCTTAAGGAAATGGAAGCCTCGTTATCGGATGATACGATTACGTGTATCAATGACCTGTTCAGGTTGCTGGAGCATCTGAAAATAAACATGTGAGTAAAAATGTCTGAACCACGCCTGCAACCGTAGGGAGCAAATTTAACTTAACGGATTAATGGATTATCAAGATTGATTAGTGTGTTTTATCTTTTTTCCTGTAAATCCTTTCATCCGGCTAATCCCGGTTCAGACAATACCTATGTTTAACTACTATGGATAAAGTCAAGGGCATACATAAGCGTTTAATCCTGAGGTTGTTTCTTGGATGGATAGCCATCTCCATCGTTGCCGGCGGCGTAGTTTTTTTTCTTAAGCTGGAGGAGATAGACGAGTTTGTCGAAAAGCTGGCCGTTGCAGAGTCAAGGTCGTTAATAGATGACAAGAAGGTCTATCTGGAGAGTTCAGACCCACAGAAAAAAGAATATCTTGTCCGGTTATTGAGGGAACACATAGTGAAAGGCCACTTTGTTATTGTCGAGGTTTATGACAAGGACAAGCAAAAACGTGCAGAGGTAATAGACCATAAAAGCTCCAGGATAGAAAAACATCTGACGTCTCTTGACAAATACCTTAGTATTCATCGGCTCTCTGATGAGATCACTTACAACAGGGTATATTTTGATAACCGTATATATTTACAGGTGTTTGTACCCCTGCTTGCTGACGACTCCAGACTGATAGGTTATTTCGAGGGGGTCTATCAAGTGGATGACAAGACGATGAACGACATCAGGAACCTTATTCTGTATTCCCTGTTGCACGTGATAATAGCGGTTTTTGCAACGACGGTTCTCCTGTATCCGATAATCATATCGATGAACAAGGATCTGATCAAATATTCGGCAGGGCTTGCAGATGCCAACATCGGGATACTGCGAGCCCTTGGTGGTGCCATAGCAAAGAGGGACAGCGATACGCACATCCACAACTACAGGGTCACCATCTATGCCGTAAGACTTGCAGAGACTATGGGCGTGGAGTCGGCGAGCATAGTCAGTCTGATAAAGGGGTCGTTCCTGCATGATGCCGGTAAGATCGCCATATCGGACAACATTCTGCTCAAGCCCGGCAAACTGACGGATGATGAGTTTAATCAAATGAAGACACACGTACAACACGGCGTG
>JADGAE010000158.1 GCA_015232165.1 Nitrospirota bacterium | reverse complement strand
ATCCCACTCAATAGCTCGGTGAGTCTCCGGGATGCCTTCTTCAGGGGTAACGTGCCGCTCTTTAAGCCCTTTTCAACCTCCTTCATGCTCGCGTATATTAACGCGGCATCGACGCGCTCCTCCGGTGTCAGGTACACGTTACGCGAGCTCATTGCAAGGCCGTCCTTTTCCCGTACCGTTGGACATGGCACTACCTGAAGCTCCATATTGAGGTCGCAGACCATCCTGCTTATGACGACACTCTGCTGATAGTCTTTTTGACCAAAATACGCCCTCGTAGGTCTCACGATGTTAAAGAGCTTGGCCACCACCGTCGTTACACCGGCAAAGTGAGTCGGTCTGAACCTGCCGCATAATCTTTCGGTTATATCCGTCACACTAATCGTCGTGCAAAAACCTCCGGGATACATATCGGAGGCACTGGGCATAAACAGGACATCCACGTCCGTGTTTGACAGCATCGCCCAGTCTGCCGCGTAATCCCCGGGGTAGTTGTCAAAGTCCTCGCCGACGGCAAACTGCCGTGGATTTACAAATATGCTTACGACAACGACATCGTTATCCTGCTTGGCACGCCGTACAAGGCTCATGTGACCATTATGCAAGGCCCCCATTGTTGGAACAAAGCCTATTTTCTTACCATCTGCGCGGTACTTCCTTGACGTCTCCTGCATTATCGAAATTGTACGTATTATCTCCAACGACATAGCTATTCTACTTACCCTTTGAATCCTTTTGTTGAAATCCTATTTTTTCCTGCTTGCCCACAATGACAAGGTGGTAGTTGACGTCGTCCAGGTACTTGGCGGCAACACGCCTGACGTCCTCCTTTGTTACCGCCTTGATGTAACCGATGTACTTCTTGTCATAGTCCAACCCCAGCCCATAGAACTCCACCTGTGACAGGAAATGGGCTATCTTGTCCATTGTATCCAACTTGCGTGGAAAACTGCCCGTCAGATAAGCCTTTGCATCGTTGAGTTCCTCATCCGTGACGTATTCGGCCTTCATGCGTTTTATCTGCTTGAGTATTTCGGTGATGGCCGTATTTGCAAGCTCGCTCTTTGTTTGTATAATAGCCTGAAAATCTCCGCCATACTTGTAGGAAGCAAAGTGGCTACGCACGTCGTAGGCAAGCCCCATGTCATCCCTCAAGGTCTTGACCATTCGGGAGGAAAAACCTCCTCCACCGAGGATGTAATTCATTACCACCACGGCATAGAAGTCAATGTTGTCTCTGGTAATCCCCTCATGTCCAATGATGATGTTTGCCTGCGTGAGGTCCATGTCGATGAGATTGACCTTAACGTCGCGGCCACTGTGGGATTTCAATACGTGGGGATGTTTGCCCCTACCCCTTTGCCACTGTGGCAGGTACTTGTCAATCAGGGCCGTGATCTTGTCATAGGCGACATCCCCCACGGCCGTCAGGATCGCCGTTGAGGCAACGTAGTGCTCCTTGTGGAAGCTCACCAGGTCTTGTACGCCTATGGAGTCAATGGTCTGTAAATCCCCTTCGGTTGGACGGCCATATGGAAACTGCCCGTAGACTTCCCTTAAGAATGCCCTGTTTGCCACAAACGCCGGAGACTCCTCACTCTGTTTGATGGCGCCCTTTACGATCTCCTTTTTAGCAATGAGTTCGCCTTCGGAAAACGATGGATTCAACAAGCAGTCGGCAAGTATCTCAAACCCCTTGTCAAGGTCCTTCTTCAACACCGATAGCGAGATAACAGTAAAGTCGGTATTAACGGAGGCATCCAGAGAGGCGCCCATGAACTCGATATCCTCCTGTATATCTTTGGAACTCTTGCCCTTTGTACCCTCCAGGAGCATTTCGGCGGTCAGGTTTGCCAGCCCCGCCTTGCCGGTTGGTTCGTCAAGCTTTGATGCCCTTATGAGCAGGTTTATCTTGACAACAGGCAGGTTGCCTCTTTCCATATGTAGCAGCGTCAATCCATTCATTAAGACCTCCCGTCTTACATCAAGTGCATGTGCGGTCAAAGGAAACACCACCAGTAATATTGTAACAAAAAACACCCTTCTGCGCATGTTCATTGTCTTGTCGCCTCCTTATATATATAGTCTTTTCATAGTTTACTCCGGTATCAGTGTACCGATGGTACTGTTGTTTGTGGTCAACCAGGTTGTGGCGACTCTTTGTACATCCTCTACCGTTACGCCTCGTATCTCTTCCAGGTACTTGTCCTTTAGTCTCCAGTTGCCGAGCATTTCGTACATGCCCAGGAGCTCGCCCTGAAAGTAGATTGAGTCCTGCCCCATAATAAACGATGCCTCTATCTGGTTCTTGGCCTTTTGTATCTCACGCTCGGTGGGCGGTGTTGTCTTTACCTTTTCGATTTCATCCAGGATGGCACGTTCAAGGGCGTCCGTGTTGCCCCCCTTGCCGCCCATGACCGAACCGCCAAAATACATAAGGTATGGGTCCGTGTGAAATCCACTGTAAAAGACAAAGGCATTGAGGGCAATCTTTTGGTTCTTTACAAGGGCCTGGTAGAGTCTGCCACTCTTGCCCGAAAATATCGCCGAAAGCACATCCAGGGCATAACTGTCCTTATGGGGTATTGAGGGGACGTGGTAGGCCGTCAGCAGATAGGGCAGTTGAGCGGGCTTTCTCAGGAGAAAACGCCTTGACTGCTCTTGCTTAGGCTCCATCGGTATATTTACGGTTGCCGGGTGTTTGGCGGCTATCGGGCCAAAGTGGGTCCGTAACTGCGATAGTACCTCGGCGGGATTGATGTCGCCCGTGACGATTATAACGGCATTGTTGGGGCTGTAGTAGTTGTTGTAATGCCCCCGCAGGTCTTCCGCGGTGAAGGAGGCTATATCGTCCATCCAGCCGATAACGGGGTTGCGGTAGGGGTGCCTGGAGAGCGCCTTTTCCGTCAGTTGCTCAAAGAGCAGGTTCTGGGGATTGTCTTCCGTCCTCAGGCGCCGTTCTTCCATGACGACCTGTTTTTCCGACTTCACATCTTCCTCGTTCAGGAGCAGGTTTTGCATCCTGTCGGCCTCAAGCTCTATAGACAACTCAAGCCTGTCTGATATTAGGGTCTGATAGTACATGGTATAGTTCCTTGTGGTAAAGGCGTTGTCTACACCGCCGTTTTTCTGGATCAGGTTTGAAAACACCTTTGAGCCGTAGCGTTTGGTACCCTTAAACATCATGTGTTCAAGCATGTGACTCATACCGGTCTTACCCGCAGGTTCGTTTATCGAGCCGACCTTGTACCATATCTGAAACGTGGCAATGGGGACCTTGTGGTCCTCGACCATGAGCACCTTCAGACCGTTATCGAGAAAATATTCCCGGGGGATGAGTTCAACACCTGCCCTTTGGGGCTCAGTTACAGCCTGCGTTGTCTCCGACTTGATTGTCGCAGACGAACATGAGCAAAGCACGGCGGCAGACAGCATAACTATTATGCTTATCGGCACGCTTATCGGCAAGGTTATCATCGCTTTTTTTGTCATCACTTTTTTGTCAATCACCCTTTTGGTTACATTTAGCAGCCCTTGCAAGAGCCTTGCACCCGATGCATCAATTGTCTGATTCAACGTCTTCCTCCTTATCCGTGTTGAGGGTTTTCGTGTTTAGGAACTCCACCTTTACCTTTGACACCCGTTTGTTTACCATCTCAAGGACGGTCAATCTCATATGATCAAGGTTGACCGTCTCCCCGCCCTGTGGTATTTTCTGCAGGGAGGTGACGATGAATCCGCCCAGGGTGTCGTACTGCGGAGATTCGGGGAACTCCATCCCGTGGTCTTCCTTGAGATCTCTGATGTTTATTGAGGCATACACTATGTATGTCCCGTTGCCAATAGAGATAACTGGTCTTTCCGTATCGTGTTCGTCCCTGATTTCGCCCACTATCTCCTCGAGCAGGTCCTCAATTGTGACAATGCCCGTTACCATACCATGTTCGTTGACGACGATGGCCATGTGGTTGCGTTTCTTCTGCATGTCGCTTAGGAGGTGACTTATCAGCATTGTCTCGGGGATAAAAAACGGTGCCCTGAGCAGTTTTCGCATGTTGACCTCCTTGTGTTGAGCCAGGTGGATAAAGACATCCTTTGCGTGCAAGATACCTTTGATATTATTGAGCTCCGTGCTAAAGACGGGATACCTCGAGTACTTCTCCTCCGATATGAGCAGCAGGTTTCTATCCAGGGGGTCGTCAATAGAGACGGCCACCACCTGCCCTATAGGCACCATGACCTCCTTGACCGATATGTCGGTAAACTCAAAGACACTGTGGATCAACTCCTGCTCGGTGGACTCAAACATCCCCCTGTCCTTGCCCTCCAGTATGAGGAGCTTTATCTCTTCCTGAGAGACGAAGCCTCTGCCCGTAAAGGGTTTTATCCCAAGGGGTCTCAAGATGATGTTGGCGCTGCCCGTAAGGGAGTTTATCACCACTGATGTACATTTAGAAAACGCATACATCACTGGCGATACAGCCAGTGCAACCCGCTCCGGGTTGATCAGCACCAGGGACTTGGGTATCAGTTCGCCCCAGAGCAAAAGCACATAGGAGACCACGGCCAGCACGACAAGTATGCTCAACGGACCGCTAAAAATGGCTATGTATTTAACAGGCACTCCCGATACCATTGGTCTGACGATCTCAACGGCAAAGGCACCGCCTAAGACACACGCTATGGCTATACCCATCGTTGTGCCTATCTGTATTGTGGCAAGAAATCTCTCCGGGTTCTTTTTAAGTAACATGAGCGTCCTTGCGTCCGTCTTACCGGCCCTCTGGAGTGTATCTATTAGGGTCTTCCTGGCCGTCACCACTGCTATCTCAGAACCGGCAAAGAAACCACTAATCAGGATAAATACAAATATCAAGATAAGATATATCCACATACTGTTACGTTACCTTACACCTGTTGCCAAGACATCAACTCCCATACATTATACCAGACCACGCATAATTTGTCCAATCCCTCACGAACCGACCAGCATTCAGGGCTTGTGGTAAACATAGAAAAAGGAGTATCCTCTTAAAAAAGCATGGTAAATTAACTTCATTGTTTAAAGACATGGATTCCTGCTCCCTTCCCTGTTCAAGCCAGGGACATGTTTCGCAGGAATGACAGTTACAGCCGTTTTCC
>JADGAE010000157.1 GCA_015232165.1 Nitrospirota bacterium | reverse complement strand
GGTCGGGCAATTGCGTCCTGGCAGTATCAATCCCCTCCCTGCCGCTATAGGCCCGCAGCACGGTGCATCCCTCCGCCTTGAGGTAGCTTGAAACGATCTCCACCGCCTTGGGGTCATCATCCACCACAAGTACCTTCAGCGGCCTGTGTATCTCCTGTGACAGGCTTTCCCTATGTCGTCTGACTACCGCCAGCAGGTCATCCCTTGAGACCGGCTTCTGCAGCACATTGGAGGCACCCAGCGAAAACCCCTTGTTCTCATCTGCCACCACCGATAAAATTATCACCGGTATGTGGGCTATCTTCTTGTTTGCCTTAACCTTCTCAAGGAACTCCCACCCGTACATATCCGGCAGCAGGATATCAAGAGTTATGAGGTCCGGCTGTTCTCTCTCCGCTATCTCAATGCCCTTGTGTGCAGTTGAGACTACTATAGTACTGTACCCCTCCGATTCCAAATGAGGACGTATGAGTTCCACCGACTTTGGGTCATCCTCTACGATCAACACCAGCGGGGTGTAGGAAGATTTAATGTACTTACCGGAGTTGTTTTTATCTTCTGCACGCAACTCGGCAAACATCTTCTCTACAGGGTCGGCGACATCACTCTCCTGCCTGTATGGCAACCGAACGGTAAAGCAACTGCCCTTGCCCTCCTCACTCTCGACGGTCACCGTGCCGCCGTGCAGCTCAACCAGCCGCTTTACCATTGCCAGTCCCAACCCCGTGCCCTCATATCGGCGCGAAAGGGAGCCGTCGATCTGCTCAAATGGCCTGAACAACCTCTTCATACCCTCCTCTGACATGCCTATCCCCGTATCCATAACAGATATCTCCACGAAATTCCTGTCCTCATGGGATACCACACGGACGGTCAGACTAACGGACCCCTTATCGGGGGTAAACTTGACGGCATTTGACAGGAGGTTGTAGACAATCTGTTTGGCCTTTCTTGAGTCCAGGCACACATCGCCTATCCCCGGTTGTATGTCCATCGTGAGTTTTATGCCGTGTGCCAGGGCCTTTTCCTTGACAATAGAGAGGCTGTTTTCAAGCAGCGCGGGGATGTTTACCCTTTCCAGGTCCAGGGTCATCTTTCCGGCCTCTATCTTGGAGAGGTCCAGGATATCGTTTATGAGTGAGAGCAGATGCTGTCCGCTGGTAAAGATATCATTTGTGTATTCCCTCTGTTCCTCAGAGAGGTCGCCCAACATGCCATCCTTGAGCACCTCCGAAAAACCGATGATGGCATTGAGCGGCGTGCGCAGCTCATGGGACATGTTGGCCAGAAACTCGGACTTCAATCTGTTGGACTCCTCCAGTTGGAGGTTCTTCTGCACTATTTCATCCCCACGAGCCTTGATCTGAGCCGAGAGCTCCTGCATGTCGCTGTACTGTCTGAGGTTCTGGAGCGAAATACCTATATTTGACGCAAGGCTCTGCATAAATGCCCTGTCATGCTCACCCAAAGGCGATATGGACGCTATTACCAGAACACCCACTATCTTTTTTTGATAAAAGATCGGTTGAATGACTATGGTCTTTGGCCTTATTGTAAGTATACCCGTCTCTATAACAAGAGGAAACTGCCCTGATCCCTCTATTTCTATGGCGGTACCATTGACAACGGCCTGACCTACCACCCCTTCGTTTATATCGAATTCCGCACTGATGGTACCTGATAGCCCATAGGACGCCTCGTGTACGAGCTTGCCCCTCCACTCATCGTATGCGTAAAAGGCGGAACAGGGGAAGGGAAGCACCTCAGCCAACAGCGGCAGCATGTTTTGCAGGGCCTGTTTCTGGTCAAACGTTGAACTAAACAGCGACAGCACCTTGGCAAATGTCTTGTCGTAGCGCGCACGCACCTCCAGCTCTTTGGTTTTATTCTCCACATCAAACTCTGCCAGCTTCCTTGGTGTTACGTCGTATTTCATAGCCACAAAGTTTGTTATCTCTCCCTTATCGTCCTTGATTGGGGTGATGATAGCGTCTTCGTAGTAGATTTCGCCGTTTTTTCGCTTGTTGATAATCTCCCCGTGCCAGACGCTGCCGTCAAGGATGGTATCCCACATTTGTTTGTAAAACACCTTGGTCTGTTTACCGGACTTCAGTATTCGCGGGGTCTTTCCTAATGCCTCTGTACGGGTGTAGCCGGTGCCTCGTTCAAATGCGGGGTTGACGTATTCAATCCTGCCATTGCGGTCTGTAATAACCACCGACTCGGCAGACTGCTCAATAGCATTGAAGAGCTTTTGCATCTCTCGCTCAACCTTTATCCGAGCCGATATGTCGCGGATGATACCGTTAAATATCCGGCCTGCCGCGGTCATACTCTCGTTGACGGACAGCTCGATCTCAAATATATCTCCGTCTTTCCTCCTGGCCTTTGCCGTTCTTATTAATCCTATAGCCTTTTTGGTGCCCGTCTCAAGGTAGTTCTTAACGAAGCCATCGTGCATTGACTGATAAGGCTCAGACATAAGGATATTAACGTTCTTGCCAAGCACCTCATCCGCCCTGTAGCCAAATATCCTCTCAGCGCCCTTACTGAACAGGATGATACCCCTGTCCGCTGCGCTTATTGAGACAATGCCATCCTGGGCGCTATCGAAAAACGATTGCATCCTGGCATTGGTGACGGACAACTCATGTGTCCTGAATTGAACCATCTCATCCATCCTGTTGAAGGCCTGTGAGATGGTCTCTGTCATGGCATTAAATCGTTGTGCCAGGATCATAAGCTCGTTTGACGTTGTAACGTTGGTGGATATGGAATAGTTGCCTCTTGTTATCTCCTCCGTGTCATGTATCAAAGCACCTATAGGATTGAGAATGCGGCGGCGTAAATATAAAAAATTTGAACCAAGAAGGAGTAAGCCCAAGACACTAAAGACTGCCCTCAGTATAATAAAAACATACTCGGTGTGTTCCATTTTATCTACCAGCAACAATACTATATTATTGATATCGCTTTCAACAAAGTCATGTATATTGGCATTACTGTAATGTAATTCCATGATCTTCATACCGGTCTGTGTTTGGCTAATCAGTATGGCGTTAAGCTGGGGCTTAAATATCTCTTCCCATTTATCAATGAGACGACTGAGGGCCTTGTTCAGTTTGGCATCAGTAACGTCTTTAAGGTTGTACTTTTTACTACCATCTTTAAGGGCATTGAGTATCTCCTCAAAGCGGTCCATCTCCATCTTGACGTGTGCGAGGGTCTTTTCCCTCTGAGGGGATGATTCCTCGTCAGCTATTTTAATGTAGAACGCGATCTGATACGCCCTCATACGCTCGGAGCCGGCAAGGTTTATGGCATTGCTAAACCCCTTGATTTTGCCGGAGAACCACATCCCGCTTGTTATAAACGAAAAGAAGATAAACACCACGGAGGCATACATAAACGCAAAGGAGTTACGCATGGGGGTAAATCTGACCCCATTTACCTTGGGTTTATTAGTCCTTGAGTCGTTCATATATCTCTTCCAGTTGGGCGGCCGTTTCCTTAAAAGCCGCAAGGACTTGCGGGTCGAAGTGTTGAGGCATAGTCCTGCCATCGCCCTCGGTGATGATCCTAAATGTGCTCTGGTGGTCAAGGCCTGGTTTGTATGAACGTGCACTCCTTAGGGCGTCGTACTGGTCAGCAATGCTGATGATCCGGCCTTCGATTGGGATGTCATCGCCCTCGAATCCGTGTGGATAGCCGCTGCCATCCCATCTTTCGTGGTGGGTCAGGGCAATGCTGCGGGCTATTGCAAGCCGTTTGTGGTTGCCAATTATCCTGGTACCGTAGATCGTGTGCATCTTCATGACTGCGAACTCCTCATCGGTGAGCTTACCGGGTTTTCTGAGGATGTCGGGATGAATGTGGACCTTGCCGACATCGTGCAGGGGGGCCTGGACGCGCAGTATCTCGATAAAATCCCCCGGCAGACCCATCGCCTTTGCGATCACGGCACAGTTCTCTCCAACCCGCATTATGTGATTGCCCGTTGCCTCGTCGTTGGCCTCAGCCGCACGGGCAAGGGCGTAGATGACATATTCAAAGGCATTCTGTGTCTGTGCAACCTGCGACGCAAGCGACCTTAAAAATAGACCCTGCATGACAAGGTTCTTCAAAACGGAGGTGTCATACTTTGTAACCTCCTTGCCGTAATTCAGTGCAAAGACACAAAAATGCTCGCCAAGATACCATATGATATTGTCAACATTTATGCCGATTCCCTTGAAGTTCCTTACAAACGGTTCGGCATCCTCTTCGCTCATTGTGTCAACGTCGTTGCAATAGTACATCTGAGCCTTCTGCTTTAGGTGCACGCACTTATTGCACGCAATATCAGGATCAATGGGCGTACTGATCAACCGCCCCTGCTTAAACTCATACATGCGCCAGTTGTCCGTCTCGTCAATGGAATGAATAATCACCAGGGCAGGCTTTTCGTAGTCGCCGGCTTTCTGTCTTATTATCTTGTTGACAATGTTGTCAACATTTGAAGCAAGGTTGAACTTTACGGGATCAAAGTCGAGTACCATTTCCTCGCCAAAGGTAGTCAGGTTGTTGATGCCTTCGTAAGCGGACAAGAGGCTGTCATTTAGCGACTTCATCTTCAGCAGCATCTTTATACGTGCGATTACCTCGGAGCGGTCAAAGGGTTTGACGATAAAGTCCTCCGCGCCGGCCTCGATGCCCTTTATCCGACTCTCCGTGTCGGTGAGCGCCGTTATCATGACAACGGGGATGTTCTTGTAGCGTTCATCCTCCTTGATCTTCTTGCAGACCTCGTAACCGTCGATGCCTGGCATCATTATATCCAACAGCACAACATCTATCTTGTGCTCCTGTAGTGCCTCCAGGGCCTTATAACCATCTTCGGCAGTAATTGCATCGTAGTTCCTCCACTGCAGGAGGGTCTTTAACAGTTTGAGGTTGAGCGGTTCGTCATCAACACAGAGTATCGTTGGCTTTCTTACATTCATCCGCAATCAACTCCTTAACATCTTCATTCAATACACAAAAAATATTCTGCGATATAGTATGACATAAGTCCATAAAAAAATACACCGGGTGTAAGACAGGGTGTAAGAAATATTAGGTATGCCTGTTAAAAAAGCAAATGCCTATGTAGTTTACTCCGCTGACATAGAACAGTAGCATAAACATAGCAC
>JADGAE010000156.1 GCA_015232165.1 Nitrospirota bacterium | reverse complement strand
GAGTCCTTCTCCCTTTTTTTTTCTCAAGGCGCCCACCACTTTTTTATGCACCCCTCTGACTTCACAATTTGTGTTTTTGAGGGCACGGGTTGTATAATTAAGTACATGAGTGTAATAACGATACCACGGGTGTTGAGAGAAAGGCTCGGCGATGAGGCCGCCGAGGCCTTCGCTAAAGTCATCAGCGAAGCAGGGCTTGACTCGCGGAGAGATATAGCCACAAAGGAAGACCTGTTTAAGGTGGAAACCAGACTCAAGGAAAATATAGCCAAGGTTCAGGAAAGCGTTTTCAAGGTCAAAGAAGATGTAGCGAAGGTGGAAACCAGACTCAAGGAAGATATAGCCAAGGTTCAGGAAAGCGTTTTCAAGGTCAAGGAAGATGTAGCGAAGTTGGAAACCAGACTTAAAGAAGATATAGCCAAGGTTCAGGAAAGCGTTTTCAAGGTCAAAGAAGATGTAACGAAGGTGGAAACCAGACTTAAAGAAGACAGCGCTAAGTTGGAAGGCAGACTCAAGGAAGAAATCGCAAAGGTCAAGGAAGACAGCACTAAGATCAGGGAAGATGTTGCCAGGATTAGCGGTGAGATGGTCTTGCTCAAGTGGATTTTGGGCGCTGTTCTGGCAGGCATCATATCACTTATTGTCAGGACGTTTTTCCTGAACTGACCGATTTCCTTCTCCCGTGGCATAACACCCAGGGCACCTTATTGTTCTCTCTTTTCTTGACAAATTGTGGTGTAATTTGTCATAACATAGCTATTGTGAAACTTATGATAGCAAGGAGCTTACATGTGTGAAAATGATAATATGCCTGGGGTGACTCACCCCCGTAAAGGTTTTAAGACCTTGCCGGTGGAGGATGCCGTGGGCAGGGTGCTGGCACACGACATCACCGAGATAAGACAGGGGGAGTTCAAGGGCCGTGCGTTCAAAAAAGGACACGTCATCACGACTGACGACATCGAACACCTCAAGCGACTCGGCAAGAACAACATCTATCTCTTGGAGATAGATGACGACTCCATGCACGAAAACGACGCCGCATTTGCTCTGGCTAATTCGCTGATCGGTATCGGCGTTGAGACCGAGGGAGAACCCAAGGAGGGCAAGCTAAACCTCCTGGCGGGATATAACGGCCTGCTCAAGGTGGACAAGGAGGCCCTGTACAACTTCAACCTCGTGGGTGAGGTGATGTGCGCCACGCTGCATACAAACACGGTCGTCACCAAGGGACAGATCGTAGGCGGGGTCAGGGCCATACCGCTGGTGGTCAAAAAGGCGGTTGTCGAGCGTGCAGTCTCCGCCGCCAAGAACGCAAACGGATGCCTGCAGGTCAGACCGATACGCAGGGCCAGGGCTGGTGTGGTCATCACTGGTAGCGAGGTCTATACGGGCAAGATTGAGGATAAGTTCCTGCCCGTGGTACAGGCCAAGATAGAGCGCTTCGAGGGCGAGGTCATAGGCTCATACCTGGCACCGGACGATGCCTCATTCATCGTGCAGAGGCTCCGGGGACTCATCGAGGCGGGGGCCGATCTCCTGGTCGTCACCGGGGGGTTGTCGGTAGACCCCGATGACGTCACGCGGTTTGCCGTCAAGATGCTTGGCGTTACGCAGATGCACTACGGTGCGGCAGTACTCCCCGGGTCGATGTTCGTAATTGCCTACGTGGAGGGCAAAGCGGGGGCAACCATCCCCATCCTCTGCATACCGGCCTGCGGGATGTATAACGGGATAACGGTCTTTGACCTGGTGCTACCGCGCGTCCTGGCCGGAGACCACATCGGCAGGGAAGAACTTGCAGAAATGGGACACGGGGGGCTGTGCCTTCAGTGTAAGGAATGCCGCTATCCCGTCTGCCCGTTTGGAAAGTGACGCCGTGCAGTTGTGTGATACATATGGTCGGGTTATTGATTATATCCGCATCTCCATAACGGACAGATGCAGTCTGAGGTGCATATACTGTACACCAACGACATCCTCATCACACTACGACAAAGACGAAGTGCTGACATTTGAGGAGATATTGAGATTCGTCCGAGCGGCCTCGGAGCTGGGGGTCAAAAAGATTCGCATAACCGGCGGCGAACCCCTCATGCGCCGCGACCTGCCGGAGTTGGTCAGAGGGATCAAGGCCATCGAGGGTATCGTTGACATCAGCCTGACCACCAACGGACTGTTATTGCAGACATACGCAAAAAAACTGGCCGCTGCCGGTCTTAACAGGGTAAACATCAGCCTGGACTCCCTGGTCCCCGAGAGGTTTGCAGAGATTACCGGAGGGGGCAACCTCACAAAGGTGCTCAATGGCATACAGGCAGCAAGAGACGCCGGCCTCCTGCCCATTAAACTCAACATGGTGCCAATGAGAGGCATAAACGACAACGAACTCGAATCATTCGCCCGTCTGACGCTCCTGCAGGATATCCACGTGCGGTTTATAGAGCTTATGCCAACGGCAGTGGTTGGGCAACAGTACACGGACAAGCTAATCAGCAGTCTCGAAATCCACCAGCGCCTTCGGGAAATATTCCCCCTGCATCCGGTCAAACTTCGCCTAAACGGCCCCGCCAGATATTACAGATTTGACTCCGCCGCCGGAGTTATTGGGATTATCAGCGCCGTCACATGCCACTTCTGCCAGGACTGCAACAGGATGAGGTTGACGGCCATCGGTAAACTCAAACCGTGCCTGTTCTCCAATAAACTCATAGACCTCAAACCATATCTAACGGACAACTGGTCTATGGAGCAGCTCAAAGAACTGATCCGCACCGCAACCGAACTAAAACCCAAAGGCCACAACATCACACCCTCAGACTCCACGCTCGCCATGTCCCGGATCGGAGGGTAGGGGAAAAAGAAGGCTACAACTCCACGTTTTTTGACGTCACCTTGACGACTATTGAACCACATCAATTCATTATGCTATATTAAAGCAGCACATTAAAATCGGAAGGAGGTTTTTATCACAACAATGCCAAGAATAGCTATATTAGGCTTGCTGCTAATAATGTCGGTTGCAAGCTGCACTTCAACCACAACCGTGAGGGCCGACAATCCTTCGGAATCTCAACAATCCGCCCCTGTTCCACCCGTCCCCGCACCACCAAATCACATCAACCTTATGGGTACGGAATTTGAGGACATTCCAATTCCAATTGAGTTAAACCTGCAGGAGGATGAATCCATCCTGATCAACACCAAGGCCTTTGTCGGCGGTGCCGTCACATACACCGCTCCGGTAACCGTGGAGTCGCTGATCAGGTTCTTTAACCATGAGATGCCCAAGAAGGGTTGGGAGTTTATCGCGTCCTCCTATGCCAAGAAAAACGTGATACTGGCCTTTTCCAAGACGAATAGAAACTGTATCATCTACATCAATATCCCGGGTGATTGGGCCAACAACACCCGCGTTCAGGTGTGGTTAGGCAAGACATCCGGCACGCACAAATAAGTCCCGGGTATCCGGCAAGCAGAACAAGAATGGGAGGGTGTGACATTACCCTCCCTCCCCACATTTAAGGTTAATCCGTAAAGCCGCTTTGCACGTTTCGTATCTTCTTGGCCAGCTCGCGCATAGCATCGGTCAGCGTCAGTCCTGCCTCCATACGAGTCCGTACAAATTCGGCCTTTGACAGCTCATTGATAACATGGTCTGTGGGGCCGCCCATCTTACACTCGTTTATGCCATCCTGGAGTTGCTGCGTTATGCAGGTCTCAATCTCCGCAGGCGTAAACCTGTTTGCCAATTCCCTTACTTCCTTTAGTTGTACAGATTGTTTTTCCATGCCGTTACTCCATTTCAGTCTTTTAAGATTAATTATGTCGTTGAGGTATTTTACAACATTTGATCCAAAAGCCGGGAAGGGATATTTTTTATAGCGCGTTTCTAAGCAGAAGAGTATAAGTAGCTATAACAACAGAAGAAAAGAAGGAGGGCGACTGCCGCTGTGACAGCAGAGTCACCCCTTTCTTTCCCCAAGTCACCCCTTTTTTATATGTACCTTTTGTGCCACTTTCTAAAAAACTCAAGATCGGGTATAATATATGCCGAGACGGATCGATGAAGGCATTGATTTTTTATAGTATCCTGTGTATTACGTCATTGTGGATGGCCGATGCCGTTACGGCAAACAATACGTGGGAGAGGATTGACGACGGCTTGTTCATAAGGGAGTTCGACCCCCCGGCAGACCCTGAGAGAGATGTCCGGAAGATTACGGTGGTCAAGGTTGATCCCTCTCTTTACTCATTCAAGCTGTTGAGCATCTCTGAGTATGGCACGGAGGCCTTGACCGTAAAGGAGTGGGCCAAGCGACACAATCTCGTCCTCGCCGTAAACGCAGGGATGTATCAGGCCGACGGCGCCACGAGCGTTGGATTTATGAAGAACTTCAAACATGTCAATAACCCCAAGATTGCCAAGACCTACAAGGCTTTTTTTGCCTTTAATCCCGTCGTTTCCTATGTCCCGTCGGTGTTGTTTGTAGACCTTGAGTGCCAAAACTTCGCGGAACTAAAGGACAAGTACAACTCCTTCATTCAAAACATACGGATGATCAGTTGTCAACAAAAAAACGTCTGGTTGCAGCAGGCCGGTGCCTGGAGCATGGTAGTCCTTGGGATGGACAAGGGCGGAAACGTGCTGTTTATCTTTACACGCACGCCCTACACCGTGCATGACTTTATCGACATCCTGTTAAAGCTGCCAATCTCCATCACCAACGCCATGTACCTCGAAGGCGGTAAACCCGCCTCCCTATACTTGTCCGTTAAAGGCACCGAAATAGAACGCACCGGCGACGGTGTGCAGTCCTGGCCGGTACCAAACATTATCGGCATCGTCAAGAAATCCGGAGAAATGGATAAAGTGGGCGTAAAAGGAAAGTAAAAGAAGGCAGGTGGCGACATTACTTTGTAAACTGCCATCTTTACCGCGACACACATTAGACAAGATAAAAGTTATGAGTCTTTTAAAAGACAACTTCCTGTCTCTTGTAAAATCTTTTTTTGAGTTTTTTCGTCATTTGAGAGTTTTTCCGGGATAATGGCAAATAGCCTCGTAACGAACTCAATACCCTGGCATAGTTTTTGAGATCGGTTTTTGGAACATAATATCCTCCTTTTTTTAAATTCAAGGTTAATTTTTGTTCTATTATAAAAATGAACATCCTATATTATAGCATTTTGG
>JADGAE010000155.1 GCA_015232165.1 Nitrospirota bacterium | reverse complement strand
CCAAAAAAATATTTCCCATGTTTTGTGTTTTATAGTATAATATATCGTGTATACGGTCAAAGATGAAACACGATAAGGAAATCCTCGTAGTCGAGGACAGCATGGTGCAACGTGAGCTCTTAAGACGCAGCCTGATGAGGTCCGGCTATGAGGTGATTGCAGCCAGGAATGGTGTTGAGGGGTTGGGCCTTGCCAAAAGCAGGCGACCGGCGCTGATAATCAGCGACATTGCCATGCCTGAGATGGATGGCTATGAGATGTGTTTCAGGATCAAGACCGACGAGGAACTCAGGCACATACCGGTGATCCTTCTGACCGCCCTCTCGGACACGAAGGAGATCATACGAGGTTTACAGTGTGAGGCCGATTACTATATCACCAAGCCCTACGACGAGGTGTATGTCCTACAGAGCATCGATGCAATTCTCAACACACCGGGGGCCGGCGGTGACGCACAATCGCAAGACAAACTCGAAATCAGCCTCATGGGCGAGGTCTACGAAATAAAATCAAAACCGCGACACATCCTCAACCTCCTGCTGTCAACCTACGAAAACGCCGTCCGCAAAAACCGTGAACTCCTAAAGGCTCAGATCGAACTGGAAACCCTCAACGAAGAACTCGAAGACAAGGTCAAGCTGCGCACAAAGGAACTGCGACACTCCGAGGAGAGCTACAGGGTGTTGTTTGAAAACACATTTAGCGGTTTTTACCGGTTTGACACCGAAGGCAGATTGTTGTCTATGAACCCCGCCTTTATATCAATGCTCGGTTTTTCCGGTCAGGAAGAACTGCTCTCCGTCAACGCAGACCTGCCGGCATTATACATCAAGAGATTTGATTATGACAGGTTCGTTAGCGCCCTGGTAGGGCAAAGCTCCACAAAAGACTCTATCAGCCGACTGAGGAAAAAAGACGGCGGTGAACTCATTATAGAACAGAACATCCGTATCGTAAAGGATGACGACGGCAAACCGCTGTACTACGAAGGCTTTGTCAATGACGTGACCGAGTGCAAACAGGCCGAAGAACAACTGATAAAACTCTCAAGCGCAATAGTCCAGAGCCCGGTTGCCGTGGTAATCACCGATCTCAAAGGCAGGATCGACTTTGTCAATCCCACGTTTATCACAATGACCGGCTATACGCGGGACGAAGTCATAGGGCGAAACCCAAAGATATTACAATCGGGTATGACCCCCAGGGAACTCTACGCCGACCTGTGGAAGTCCATAGTTGCCGGTAACACATGGCACGGCGAACTGCTGAACAAGCGAAAAAACAACACCTTCTACTGGAACAACATCACAATCTCACCAATAAGAGACGCCGAAGGCAATATCACACACTATCTGTCGGTCAACGAAGACATTACGGAACGCAAGGAGATAGAAGAGGCCCTAAGAAAGGCCAAAGAGACCTCCGAGGTGGCCAACAAGGCCAAGAGCGAATTCCTTGCCAACATAACCCACGAGATTCGCACCCCCATGAATGCAATCATAGGGATGACGGAGTTCGTCCTTGATACCGAGCTGAAAAAACAACAGAGGGACTACCTTGACCTGGTTCTGACATCGGCCAATTCACTGCTTACCATCTTAAACAGCATTCTGGACTTTTCAAAGATCGAGGCCGGCAAACTTGACATCGAAAGCATAGGCTTTGACATCTATCCACTGGTTGAAAACATATTCGATACGCTTTCGATCCAGGCGCACAAGAAGGGGATAGAGCTGTATTGTCGCATAAAACCAAACGTGCCAACAAGGCTGATTGGCGACCCCGCACGTCTCAGTCAGGTGATCATCAACATCGTAGGCAACGCCATCAAGTTCACCGATGATGGCGAGATAGCCACTGTTGTAAACATTGAACCTGACAGTCTCAAAGGGGACTCTATCATGCTGCACTTTTCCGTCTCCGACACGGGCATAGGCATCCCGCAAGACAAGATGGATTACATATTTAGCACCTTCTCACAGGCCGATGGTTCAACAACGAGGAAATACGGCGGCACCGGCCTGGGACTGACCATATCGAAACAACTCGTCTCCCTGATGGGTGGCGATATATGGGTTGAGAGCAAGGAGGGTGCAGGCAGCACCTTTCACTTCACCGTAAGGGTGAGGCTAAAAGACGTCAAGGAACTTAACAGAAATCTGCCTGAACTCAACCTCGTTGGCAAGAGGATACTCACCATCTGTACCTATGCCACCAGTTGTACGATAATAAAGGAGATGTTAAGCGATTTTGGCGCCGAGATCAGGAAATTCAAAGGCCCCTCGGAGGCATTGCAAGAGCTTGTACGTGCCAGAGACGTCGGCACGCCTTACGACATGGTTTTCGTTGACGTTCGGATTGCTGAAATCGGCGGATTTAAGGTTGCCGAGCAGGTTGCGCAAGACCCAATGCTTGCCCGCTTTGTGGTCATCATACTCAACTCCAACTACCGCACCGGCGACATAGAAAGATGCACCCAAATTGGCCTTGCAGGCTATATCATAAAACCCATCAAGTATAAAGACGTAATAAGTACCGTCAAGCGTCTCCTGGGCGACCCTGCCGCAGCAGGTATCACCCCCCTATTTGTGTCGCCCAGGCCGGAGCCATCCAAGGCTGAGGTCGTCAAGGAATCAACGGTTGACGTCCGTATCCTGCTGGTAGAGGACAATGCCACAAACCGATTGTTGGCCGGAGAGGTGTTGAAGAAACAAGGCTATGCCGTAACGGAGGCGGTAGACGGCGCAAAAGCTGTGGAACTACTTAAGAACAATCGCTTTGATATAATCCTCATGGACGTACACATGCCCGTTATGGACGGCTTTGAGGCAACCAGGATAATCAAGGCATCACCGGCAACCTGCTCAATACCAGTCATAGCCATGACCGCATATGCCATGAAGGGAGACAGGGAACGCTGCCTTGAGGCAGGCATGGACGACTATATCACAAAGCCTATCAGGGCCAACGACCTTATCGAAATCATCAAACGCTACGGCCCGGAAGAATCCCTAAACGAAACCCAACAGATATCCGTCACGGATACTATGGCGCTTCTCGCCAAACAGGCTTTCTCTAAACCCAAAGAAACCATTGAAACAAAGAATGAAGACAATCTGACCACATTCTTAAAAAAGGCATCGTTGCAAATAGATACAATAAAAAAGGCATTTGATGAACAAAACAATGACGCCATAGAAAGACTCGTCGGCAAACTAAAAAAAGAGACCGAAAAAGCAGGCCTGACCCAACTCCAACCATCCGCCTTCCGCGTGCTCCTCTCCATCCGAAAAAACGATATAGACACCGCATTAAAACACTTCCAGGCATTTGAAGACGCTTTTAATAAAATATTAGATTAAAATGAAAAAAAGTATGTTCTTTATATCCCATGGTGTGGCTGTTTTTTTACGTTCCCTTGCCTTTAAACCAGGCATTACGGGGTCAAGGGGACTTCTTTGTGGCCAGGGTGCCCCACTCCTCCCATTCTTTCTTCTTCGATGATATCGTACACAACATTTAGTGTAGAGGGGTTGGCCTTTGCTCTGCCTACGGAGGCGGTGGAGGAGATCGTGTGGCTTGCACAGCTCAGACCTGTCTGCAATGTACCGCACTACATCATAGGGATGTTGAACTACCGTGGCAAGGTCATACCGGTAATGGACCTCAACGCAAGAATGGGACAACCACCCATGCGGTACAAGATAACCAACAAGGTCATCGTCATAGAGATGGTGGATGTCTCCTATGGGCTGATTGTATCGGAGGTGCAGGATGTTGGTTCCATCTCGGACGACGACATAGAGGACATCAATACCCTTAGTGACACAAACATCTATATGTACGACTTCGTGACTGCCTTTGTCAAGATGGGGCACGAGGTAATAATGTTGCTTGACCACAAGAGGTTGTTCCACGACGGCCAGGAGCGGCCAGGAGCGTCAAAGAAGCATGAGCATCCTGATGCGGGAGATTTGCCGGGGGATACCACCCACGACGAGGGATATTTCATAGCCGACGCCACCGAGCATCACAGGGACCTCTACCACAAACGGGCAACAAATCTCCTCGTTATAAAAAAACACGACTACGTCAAACAATCCATGTCCCTGGCCGTGGTAAGTATCAACGACGAGTACTTTGGACTTGAGATCAAAGCAGGAGTGTCCTGCAGCAATAAAGAAGCAGGAGTGTCCTGCAGCAATAAAGAAGCAGGGACGTCCGCAGGCACAAAAGAAGCGGAAACGTCCAGCAATATAAAAAAAGGCCGTGAGACACCCTGGATGAGTTTGATTATCGAGTTCTCCAGGGTCAGAGAGGTCAGGGCGATCCCCTGCTGTCCCGGAAACGTCGTCGGAAGCATGAATCTCCACGGAGAAATACTCACGCTCATAGACATCAGAGGCGCCTTGAATCTGGTCGCTGTCCCCTCATATGCCGATGCCAGGGTGGTCGTCATCCAGGTGGAGGACATGGTTGTCGGCATCGTAATCGACGATGTTATCGACGTGGTCTATCCCAGACAGGGTGATATTATCAATATCGCCGCTGTCGAGTACTCCACTGCCGAACGATATTTTAAGGGCACCATCCGTTATGGTGAAAGACTGTTGCCCATTGTCGATCTGCACAAATTATTGACCGGCGGTGACCTGATTGTCAACGAAGAAGCTTAACTTAACATTATTTCAGGCTTGCAGATTTCATCTGCCGGTGATACAAATAAAAAAGGAGACAAACAATGGATTTCTTTATCAAGATTAAACTGAGGACCAAGCTGATCATACTGTTTTTGTTGTTGGGTCTGGTGCCGTTTATAATAATAGGCAGTTACTCGTATGTAAAGGCGAGTCGCTCCATAAGACAATCCGTGACAAATCAGCTTACATTTATCAGGGAGACAAAAAAGGAGCAGATCGAAGAACACTTCAGGTTAATTGCCAACCAGGCAACCTCCATGGCGGCAAACAGGGCTGTCATAGATGCAATGGAGGAGTTTAGCGGCGCGTTTTCAAAGGTCGAGCGTGATTTGGGCTCACTGTACGACGAAAACGCAACCACCAACGAAGAGGTGTTGAGAGCCAGGTACGTCTACCAAAAAGAACACACCGATGGCGCCTCAGAAAACGCCCTTGAGGTGTGGTGGCCCAAAAACAAGACAACCAGGATACTTCAACACCTCTACATCTCCTCAAGTCCATACCAGATTGGCAACAAAC
>JADGAE010000154.1 GCA_015232165.1 Nitrospirota bacterium | reverse complement strand
ATGGTTCAGACAGTCCCTTGTGCTTCCTTAAGTCAACAGCATTAGGTCTGAGGGAGCCAGGAGCGTCCTGTAGCGCCAAGAAGGCAGCGCCCTCCCTTCTTTCTTTGTCTTGCACAAGATCGAAATGCGCTGTATTTTCAAGGATGTCATATCTCAACACACTTGTTAATGCCTCGACATTGGTGCGGTCTATGTTTTGTATAAACGGCACGGTTGCGATTACATCAATAGTGCTCAGTTGTTTTATGATATCGGGGTTTGTCATGTTTGCAACCTTGCCATTGGGGCAGACGTTGTGGTTGATGACGAGGCCGGCTGTTGTGAGCCTGTGGCTGCGCAACAACTCAATTGACAACAGGGTGTGGTTTATGAAGCCAAGCCCCGCCGCCGTAACAAGTATGACAGGCAGGGCCAGTTCATTTATCATGTCGCGGACGAAATAGTCCTCGGATATGGGCACCATCAGCCCGCCAATGCCCTCTACGACCACGGCGTCAAAGCCGTTCAGGCTCTCAAATGCTCGCCTTATCAGGTCGAGGTTGACCGGGTTGCCCGTCATCATGGCGGCCACCATTGGGGCCAGGGGCAGGGCATATCGCACCGGGGTGATGGTGTCAATATCAAGCTCGAGGTTGAGGGTGGTCTTGAGAAACATGCCATCCCCCGGTATGAGGTTGCCGTTTTCCAGCGTGCAGCCGGTCTCGATAGGCTTCATTGCGGCGACCCTCAGACCCCGTTGCTGCAAGGCCAGGGCCACAAGGGCGGTCACGATGGTCTTGCCAACGCCCGTGTCCGTGGCCGTGACAAAGAATCCCCTCACAAAACCCTGCTATCCAGCGTAAAGACCTGCCCGGTTACTCGCCGACTCCCCAACAGCCAATATATAAACGACGCGGCCTCCTGCACCGATGACAGACAGTGTAACAGACTCTGCTCCGTGGCCTTTCTGATGGCCTTGGGGTTGGCCAGTCCCATTGCGGTCTCCATGTACCCTGGCAGGATGGCGTTGACCCGGATGTTTACATCGGCAAGCTCCTTTGCCAGGGCATATGTCAACCCCAACAAGGCAGCCTTTGAGGCACTGTAGGCACATTGCCCGGCAATGCCCTTGACACCCGATATCGATGAGACGTTTATCACGTGAGCGTCGCCGGAGTTTGTCAATAGTGGCAGGAGCGCCCTTATCACGTAATATGTGCCGCTGAGGTTTACGCCGATGACGTCGTCCCAGTCCTCCGTGAGGTACTTGACCAAAGGAGAGTCCCTGGTGATGCCGGCGGCGTTTACCACGGCGTTGACGCCCTCATACCACTTGCCAATGTCTCTGACCATCCGGGTGATGTCATCCTTGCTGCGCAGGTCAGCCCTGACGCCAAAGACACGCCCCTCATAACCTGTAAAGTTACGCATAAGGGCGTCTTTATCCGTGCTGTTGTAGTGTGCTATAACGTCGTAGTCGGCCATCAGCAGGTGTCGGACAACCTCCAGACCAAGCCCCCCCGATGCCCCCGTAACAAGCGCTATTGGCATCCGATGGCCTCCGACAGGGATGCGCTCAGGCGCTCAATGTCCTCATCGCTGTGCAGCGTAGAGAGGGATATCCGGATGCGGGGCTGTTTCACCGTTGGAGGTCGTATGGCCGGGGCGTATATCCCACGTGTCAGCAGATGTTCGGATATGCGCATGGCCTCCGCAACCGTCTCGACGTATATTGGGACTATGGCCGTTGGGGCATCAGGGACGTGGATGCCACGCAACAGGAGCAGTCTCTTGCAGTTGCCTATGTTTGCGTGCAGGGTCACAACGACCTCCGGATTGGTCTCGATGTGGTTGATGGCCGCCAGAGATGCGGCAATGATCGGGGCGGGCAGGGCAGTGGAGTACATAAGCCCCCTGGCACGGTTGACCAGATATTCGATGATTGTCTCAGAGGCGGCAACAAAACCGCCCATGCTGCCCAGGGCCTTTGAAAATGTCCCCATCTGGATGACGTTCTCATCCGGTTGGATATTAAAGTGCGCCGGCGACCCTCTGCCCCCTGCCAAGACGCCGGTTGCGTGGGCGTCGTCTATGTATAGCAGGGCGTTGTGGGTCTTACACAGCTTGTGTATGCCCCTGATATCGACGATGTCGCCATCCATGCTGAATACGGACTCCGTTACGACGAGCTTCAGAGTTTTGTGTGATGCCTGCAGGAGCTCTGCCAGGTGCGACAGGCTGCCGTGTCTGTAGACAAATCTCTCAGCGCCGCTTAACCGACAGCCGTCAACTATGCTTGCGTGGTTTAGTTCATCGCTGAATATGGCGCCTTTGTTGGTGGCAAGGGCAGGGATTGCGCTTACATTTGCCGTGTAGCCGGAGTTAAAGACGAGTGCCGCCGCACTGCCCTTAAAGGCTGCAACCCTCCGTTCAAGCTCCCCGTGGAGGGTACAACCGCCACTTAGCAGTCTCGACGCCCCCGCCCCAAGGCCAAACTCCAACATCGCCCTGCTTGCCGCATCGATGACTACGGCGTTTGCAGCAAGCCCCAGGTAGTCGTTTGAGGCAAAGTTGAGCAGTTGAGTCTCACCTATCCGGATCGTCCTGCCCTGCGGACAGCCACGGTCCGATATCGCTCTAAGGAGTTTGCTCCGACTTAGACTAACTAAATGCTCGGTATATGTATTGGCAGGTTTCACAACGATTGAATATAACAACTCATTAATAGTTGAGGTGGACTATCCGTTGGATCATCATTGTCGATCATCACTTTATCCGGGGCCAATTATTTTTGTAAAAGGTCTTCCATAAATTTTTTGAATGGCAAGAATGACCTTTTATAAGTCTCTTCCACATCCTTAATGTTTGGAATTATCGCATTATACCTCGTATTAATACTATAGTCATACAAACGACGATAATAACTATGAATTTGTCTTAATTCTACAATTTTTTCAATATACAGGAAACGATCTTTATGGTCTTTTACAAATACATTTTTAGACATTAAAAAGGCATCTACGTAGTGTAACGCTGAGTAGAATAAAGCCGTACCGCCCCAATCAGGATAATTCTCCTTGATTGACTGGTAAAACTCCTCGTTTCGTTGAGCTTGCTTAAGGTGCTCCTTTAATGATACTGATGCCATTTATCCAAATAATCAACAGTAAAACCTATAGGAGCATCTTCATCAGGGTTAAAAATAGTATTAAAACTAAATTCTATCCTGGAGAATTGTTCAATAATCTCCAACTCTTTATCATAAATAGGGGTTAATGAATTGTACTCATAGTTATCAACAAACGTCCATATAGTCAATCGCTTTCCTTCTGCATTGTGAGCTATTTTCTTAACATTTGACAGACGCTTGAATTCTTGTATTATCCTTGACACTGCCAACGATATATCTCCCTTAAAATCCTCTGCTATACGTGTAAATTTCTTACGAAGAGATTTCTTATAAATGGATGGCAAGTGTTTATATTTGGGTGCCAAAAGCCTGTCTTTCTCAGTTTTCATTCTGTTCGCTCCATTTCTTGTAACTTATACCATTGCATGTTCAGCTCTAAAATAAAGCCATGCTAATTTAATATACTGATCGGATTCGAGTTTTTTCGGGTATCAAATCAGTATAGCAAGTCTTTTCCCTGCTACCTCTTGCCCCTGATTGCGGAGATGGTGACGATGAGAAACAGAATCCCGCCAATGACTGCTACCAGCCCGCCAATGCCCATCAACCCCATGCTGAGTAACTTCTTGGCCGAATCCAGTCCCTGCGCGGTCCCTGCCACCTTTCGCTGCACCCCGTAGCCACCTGCCAGGGCCAGCCCCGTAATGTGCAAAAACTGACCGCTGCCGTAAACGTAAGCCTGCAGGCGTGCAAGCCTGTATGAAGGTTCACTGTAGCCCAGTTGCGGCAACAGATGGTAGGTAAACCCCATGTAGGCCAGAGTCACTCCAACAATAACCCCGTGGTAGTGGGCCGGGATGATCACATTGACCCCTTCGATCAAGAATCCGATTATTCCACCGGCTGCAAACAGTGAGATCGAGCTTGTCAGGGCTGCCAACAGGTGACTTGTCTGAGGGTTTTTCTTGTCTTTGCGTGCAATTGCTATCACAACCAATACGACACTGACCACCACGGAGGGGCCAACCCCATACTCCATCAACTTCGTGAATATGTCACGATGGGCCTGAGACTCCGTTCTGTACATCATAAATAAAAGTGGTGAAAGCACCGCCACAATCAGGATTATACCAAACACCCCTATCGACAATCGGCGATTGACCTTAAAGCCCGGTATGATTGCACCCGCAAGGAGAAACCATACCACGATCATCAACATGGTGTGCATGAATTGGAGTATGTGTCCTCCGGCCCAAAAGGCCAGTTCGTAATATTTTACCCCACTTATACCGGGAGGAATGCTGAGTATCGAGAGTATGAAGCAGACAATGGCTACGGCAGCCACTACAGCCGCACTGCCAAGACCAAACCCAGTTTCCGTATCACATGCCGTTACGGCCTTCGTAAGAGGCAGCGTAATAATACTGCGCACTACCAGGAGTACAAATCCGACAAAGAAAATCCCCAGGCCAACCAGAAAGATTCGGTCGTCAAGGACCGGGACATAGTTGTTCATCAGTGGATTTTTGGCCCCCAAAAAGGGCGATGCGGCGATTACCAGAGAACCAACACCTGCAATCCCTACTGCGGCAATCCCCGGTGCCGCCATTGCGCCGCTGCCATACATGCTCCAAAGTACCCCGGCAAAGGCCACAAACCATATAAGCACCGACAGGTCAACATGCACCACCAAGGCAGTGTGGAAGAAATCCAGCCACGGGATCACGTTTTGCACATACGGTGTCCTTGACACTACCAACAGTCCCGCCAGCACGCCCGCAAATAGCAAAGACGCTATCCCAAGGATGAGCCATCCCTTTACAAGTCCTTTGTTGTTTTCTGCTATCACTACTGCCTCTATATTACAACATAACCATACCCAATAACAACACCAATCTCAAACCGGGTGTATTAAGAAATCCATGAAGGCAGAGCAGCCCCATTCTCTCCTTGTTTCTTCCGCTCACATGCGAAAGCCCTGATAAGTTGAGGTTGCCTAAATTTTTGGTGGCGTCAGGGAAGCATTATTTAGTGTTTTTTCCAAATAGCCATTTAATGTATACTCTTTAAAAAGCATGGTAAATTAACTTCATGGTTTAAAGACATGGATTCCTGCT
>JADGAE010000153.1 GCA_015232165.1 Nitrospirota bacterium | reverse complement strand
GACTGGTCCCCTTGCAGGGGGTTCTAAAGGGGGGCGGAGCCGCCCCTTTCTTTCCCTCTTCTTGTGCCCTGTGCGTAAGGTGAGTAATTAATTATGTCCATGTACTTACCTCCCCAGGAGTCTCAATATCCCGCGTAGCACCGCCAGTGGATGGGGCGGACAGCCTGCGATACCCAGATCGGGTTTAAGACCGACCAACGCGCTGCGATTTGCAACCGGGGAGTCTACAAATACGCCCCCGCTAAATGCACATGCACCACAGAGGAGTAATACCCGCGGCGGTTGAACAACCCTCAGCACATCCTCGGCAACGGCGGCCATGTTCTGCGTCATTGGCCCCGTGATGAGCACAGCGTCGGCATGGAGCGGGGTGGTTGTGAAGTCTATGCCAAAGCGCTGAATGTCATACCTGACGTTTGATAGTTCGGCCAGTTCCAGCTCACAGCCATTGCATCCCCCGGAGGAGAGGTTGAAGAGGCTCAGAGAGCGCTTAAAGAGGTTAAAGTTGCCTGCCTCCAGGGTGGGGGTCTTGTTTTCCACGGTGATTACCATCGACTGAGGGTTGGTTGTGGCAAGGTCTACGCTGTTACCGAACCTGATCTTGCCCGTCGGACACGCTCGCGCACACTCAGGACAAAAGAGGCACCGCCGCAGGTCTATCCTGACGGGATTGACCATGACCGCATACGTGGGACAGACCTCCGCACACCTGAAACATGCGTTGGGACAGGGAATGTCCAATATCTCCGGTAACCCGCGAAATACGGCATTAGGCAGCGCATTTGCGACATCCTTTATCCCGCGGGAACCTAAAAAACCCATCGCCTTAAACGATTCAAACATAACCCCTCACCTACAGTCTATCCCGTAGCAGGACAGGTTAAGGGTCTTGCTATGATCTTGTCTCACCGTTAGACGCCAAAGGGCTGGTCGGCCAGGCAGTCAATGGGCAACCCCCATGTCTGCTCAAATAACCCGTGGTAAATCCGACCGACCATAGTTTCTTCATCACTACTTAAACGATATAATTTTACCGATATATTGATCAAGGGGTAGCACCACAAACAACTGAGGTCATGCAGTCACCGTCTTTTTTTCATCGCCACGGTACTTTTGCGGAGAGCCTGTACATCCAGACGCCGATTAGCGCTACCAACGTGACGATCACTATCGTGAGGATTGTTTTTTCCACGCGCCGACTCAAGTGCTGCGATGGGGGCTTGTAGTACGTATTAAGCGCTACGGAAACGGGGCCGACAGATTCAAAGGGCCTCTCAAAGTAATTGTTCTGATTGACAAAACTCGCCAGGTCGTACTGGGGAGCCTTCAGGCCACTACCACCAAAACACAATACATAACCACCGGAGTCCTTTAACGACACGAAAAACAGGTCCCGCTTGATCCAACCAAGCGTCACTGACTTTACAACCAGGGGCGGATTGTTGGCATTGTTTACGACGAACTTGTATTGCCTGCCCGGATTGGGAGGCAGGTCGAAATAGTCCTTTGACGCCCCCTGGCCAACCAAAGGGAAGCTGTAAACGTAGTGTGCGGCATAAAACCCGTAGGAATAACTGCCGGACTGACCAGGGATGGCGTAGTAAACGTCCACCTTCCGGTAGTAGTAGGGATTAGAGGTCTCAAGTGTTGCGGAGGAGGCAGGGACTGCACTCTCAACGACAAAGACGGTGTTTTTCCTGTCATCGAGCTTTGTAAGCAGGTCGCTGAAGACCTTTTTATCGTATACGACCCTTTGCCTGGCCGTTGCGGTGGTTGAGGCCGTTACGGCGTTGATCCTGACCTTCTTGTTCTTGACCCCAAAGGCGGAGAAGTCCAGGCCGTCGTACTTCAGGTGGATTGTTTGTCGACTGCCATCGGTTGCCACATCCGCGTCGGTGAGGATGAGCCGGTAGAGGGGATAATCGGAGGCGCTAAATTGTAGATTCGTCTTGCGCAGGTCTACCTGGGAGGTGAAGTCGTAGATGCCTTCCTGTGTGATAAAGTCCCAATCGGTGCCGTTGCGGCTGGCGTACAGGACGGCCTTCTTGTTGAAGTCGCGATCGGCAATCGATAGTTCGATGGTGCTTACGGGTTTGTACGTCCTGGGCATCTTCATGACGATGTCCGCCCGGGTGTCGCCGGCCTTGTAGTGGGTGATCTGCAGAGCGTAGGTCTCGACCTTGTCGGCGGGCAGGATGTCTTGCAGGATGACGTAAGGTACCTCGTTGTTGTCCTTATCCAGCAGGCGGAGGTCGTTACAGCCGGGGCTGCATTTGTCCAATACCTCCGGGGTCAGGTGTATGCGGTAGAGCGTGTTTGGCCTTGTTACGCCATTGATCTCAGCGGTGTACTGAAAGTCAGCCTGCGTTAAGGCAGAGACACTCACCGGAATCAGCAGCAGGCACACAAGCAGCAACAAAAGAGAGGGAAAAAAGGGAGGGCTTTGCCTATATGCCAGGGGCGGCTCGCCCCCTCCCTCAGACCCATCCACAAGGGGAGGGGCGAGCCGCCCCGGGCACGAAGAAGTCCCCTTGACCCCATAATTCTCAATCATAACCTTATAAATAATATTTATGTCCATGTACTTACGACTCCTTCTTTATGATCCTGTCCTTGTAGTTGTGATATAGATACGACGCTGCAACAAGCACAAGACCGAGGATTATGAACGATATGATCCGGTAAGGGGTGCTGAACCTGGACATGTCAAAGAGGAAGACTTTAAGCAGCGTAACCAGAAAGAGGCCAAAGGCCACATGCCGCATTGCCTTGTTGTTGCGCACAAAGCCCCTGATCAACAACGCCGCCGCAAATGCGCTCCACAACACCGATATGGCGGCAAACTTTCCCTGGGGCAGGTAGGATTGAAAAAAGGCGCTTGTTTCGATGTTTAAGACGATAAACAGCATCACCCCGCCGATGACGGCAAAGACGACTGGCGTCCTGTCCGTGATTGCCCGGTGCGGCATGGCCTTCTTGGCGAGATGGCAGAAGACATAGGAGATGCCAACGACGAGGGCCGAGGTTATGTAGCGTTCCACGATAAGATTCGTGTATTTAGTCGTTACGTAGGGGGAGTCTATGTAGAGGCTAAATGCGTATTGATAGTCGTAGGACAAGAACTTGTAAATTGCCAACGCAAAGAGTGCATAGGAGCTGTAGGTGAGGGCCTTGCTGTCAAACCTGAGGGCAAGCCAGAAGAGGGTCACGGACTGTGCGCACCAGAATATAGTTATCCAGTGCCTTGAAAACAGTATGGGGATGGTGATGATCAGAAAGAGTGCGGCCTTGGCGATGACGACGATGAATGCCTTTTCGCTTTCCTTGCCTTGCTTGAGCAACTGCGCGGCCATCGCCACAAAGACGGCGGCGTAGAGAATCGATATCACACTGACCCACTCCACGGAGGCATACTCCTTGATCATCGGATAGCTAAAGCCAAAGGCGATGAAGGAGTTGGGCGATATTATGTAGAAGGCGCGCAACCGCCCAGGGCCGGACTTTAGGAATTGATATGCAAAGGGGATCATGCTGTAGATTGCGTAAAAGGCGTTGAGAAACAGGATCGTCGGCCAGAATTTGCTTACCGAGTAGTGCTGCACAACCCAGGCGGTGAACAGTATGTAGGTCAGAACAAACCCAAGGTAGTTGAGCAGGTCCCACTTCTTGTACAGTGCGACCATCAAGAGGGCAAGGTTGAGGGCGGTCATGTACGTCATAAGTGCGATCTGGTTGTCCGTGCCGGTGGACAGGAGCAGTGGCGTGAGGAATCCGCCGATAAGCCCCAGTACCGCCAGCCACTTGGAGTCGTACCTTAAGGCGCTGACCGTGGCAAAGGCCGTTATCAGTACCATGATGCCAAAGGCAACGACCTGGTCAAAGAGGTGGTAGATGCTAAATGCTGCAAACGTTGAGAAATAGAGGACCGCAATCCCTCCTCCGATGACGTAGAGGCCAAATATCTCCAGCCCCTTTCGCCTGAATAGCTCCCCGCCCACAAGGAAACTGATCGCCCACAGATAGCTCAGTGCCACCCTGCCTGCCGGACCCACCCAGCCCCTGTCAAAGGAGTATTTCAGGAAGTACGCAACACCAAATACAATTGTCACGATGCCGATAGTCAGGAGCCACTTTTGACCAAACTTGAGTTCAAAGTCCATCTCGGGTTTTTTGAAATCCGGGAGCGACCACTTGAGTCGTTCTTTCGGTGGTAGCTTCGGGGACGATATGTCATGGTCTTTGGGGGGTGGTTCCGGATATAGTTCCGGTGGAGGCTCTCGTTCCTCCTCTGATGATGGCGGGGTGACCGTAGCCGGCTTTGTCTGAGCCTTTGGTGAAGCCATGCGGGTGAGGGTTACCAGGTCGTCGTTTAGTAGCTCCTCGAGGCCGCCTACTCTTGCGTTGAGTCTGCCAAGGACGCCTTGTATGTTGTTGAGACGTTCGAAGGCGCCGTTAAGCTCCTTTTTGATCTCAAGTACGTGGGCAATCCTCTTAAGGACATCCTCGGTGTAGACACAACCGCAGATGTTGCATGTCTTTGACAGGTGTTTGACGTCCGACTTGCATATGGGGCATTTCATAGTTTAACTCATACCTCCAGCAGATACATGCCGGAGAGTTTGTCTAACTGTCGCTTTGCGTCGATGCCTAAAAGCTCCGTGACGATAACCTCGAGGATCAGAAAGGTCTCGGAGAAGTCGCGCAGGCATCCGACCCTTACGTTATCCTTCTTGCCAAATGCCCCGTGGAAGTGTATGGCAGGGACATCATCCCGTAGAAAGATCGTGCCCATTCCGGTCACCTCGTGGCTTTCCTCGATCTTTCTGTAGTCGGGGCTTATTGGCATCCCCTCCGTCTGAGGGCCAACGACGATACTGCCCCCCTTCATCCCCCCAACTACGTGAAACATGGCCGCGTTAAGCCCCTCGTCCGTTGCCAGTTGTATGAGGGCCTTGAGCAAGTCCTCGCCATCTGCAAGCCGGCACACAAATACCCTGCCAGGTCTGCCGCTCTGGTACTTCATAGCCTTGGTTCCTCCTTTTTTTTGTGTGTGTATCTGCCAATAACGAACCCTGTAACGAAATCGGTGTTCTTCTCTTTTATATTTTACAATATTGACCTTAATAAAAGGTTAGCGCCACGCCCAGGGGGCAGGGCAATCGCATTTGACCGTAAAGAAAGAAAGGGGCGTTTTGTGGCCGGGGTGCCCCACCCCCTCCGCTGTCACA
>JADGAE010000152.1 GCA_015232165.1 Nitrospirota bacterium | reverse complement strand
GATATCTGTGTATGGCCTCCCTGTGTTCCCTGTACGTTGTGGAGAAGTGGTGTGAACCGTCTTTCTTTGCCACAAAGTATAAGTATGGCAGACGGGACGGATTTAGCGCTGCCCTGATGGAGGCTATCGATGCAGAGGCAATGGGGCCGGGGGGTAGACCCACTATCTTGTATGTGTTGTATGGAGAATCGACGCGCAGGTCTGGGGCGCTGACGCCTTCCCTGGAACCCTTGAGGCCGTAGATGGCGGTTGGGTCTGCCTGCAGGGGCATCCCGCGTCCGAGTCTGTTGTGATACACGGCCGATATCATGGGGCGCTCGGAGTCCAGTTGTGCCTCCTTTTCGATGATCGAGGCAAGGGTCAGCACCCGGTGCTCGTCCAGGCCAAGTTCTTTTGCCTTTGCTGCAAAGTCAGACGGGTAACGCGCCCTCTGAAGACGCACCATCATGGCAATGACCTCTCTTGTCGGCGTCCCCTTGTCCACGATGTAGGTCTCAGGCAACATATACCCCTCCAATGAGTGGGCATCTATACGCAACTGTCCCAGGAACCCATGATCGCTGCACATGTCATCAAAATCAACAAAACCGGCATCGGCCATGACAGGCCTTATCTCACGCAGGCTGTAGCCGGGTATGATCGTGATCCTGGTCTTTATGGTATCTCCGTTGCCGAGTTTCCGAAGTACCTCCAGCGGGGTTATTGTGTCGTGGAGCATGTAGTAACCTGGTTTAAAGCGCTTGTCTATACCCTTGATGCGGCCAATCAGGTACGGGCCGGTAAAGCTGCGCACGGGCCATGTCTGTGATAGTATGGCGATGGCCTGCTTAAACGTGGCCCCGCGGGGGATGTATATCTCCACAGCGGCCCCCTTAGACCGCAGGGGCATGAACAATCCCAACGACATATACGTTATCGGCACGGAGAACACCACAGCAAGAAACAAGACAACCCTTTTAATCGGTCGGGCTCCACTTCCGGAAGAATCCGTCCATCACGGTCTTGTCGCCAAAGGGCAGGTGTCCATAGAAGATAGAGAGCTGTCTCTGTGCCTTTGATTTTGGTTCGTTTTCCACGACGACCTTCCACATGGCCGATACGAGTCCTGACCTGTCGGCCCCCGCCCAACAGTGTATGAGTATGGGGCGCGGCGCCTCGGCAAAGATGCGCAGCAGTGTGGCAACGTCCGTGGCCGTCGGTTCTCTTTCGGAGGACAGTGCAACGTCATAGTGGGTGATGTTGTGCTCGTTGCTGAACCCGACCTCGTCCACGTACCACGCAACCCCGGGGTTTTCTCCGCGCAGGTTCAGTATGCTCGCGATCTTGTACTTGTTGATGTAGTATTGCAGTTGCTTCTTGTCCAGTTGTGCGGAGCGATAGGCCTTACCGGGAGTGACCACATGGAAGTTTCCCGCTGCCACTGAATAGCCTATGTAGCTCCACATCAATATATAGAGCAGTGTTATGTCTGCATACAGGGTTATCCTGCGCTGTGCCATACCCTCGCCATTTGATTCATTACTGGTCATATTATACCATAAAGGGGTATTGCCGGAAAAGACCTTCAGGGCAATGGGTGCATAAAAAAGTGGGGGGCGCCTTGAGAAAAAAAAGGGAGAAGGACTCTGTCCATTTGAGCCGGGGGCGGCTCGCCCCTTCTCCCTCAGACCCTCATCCTGCAAGGGGAGGGGCGAGGCGCCCCGGCCACAAAGAAGTCCCCTTGACACCATTTTACCATGCTTTTTTAAGAGGATACGTAGAAATCACCGAATACGTCATTGACGTCTATCTCCAAACCCTCAATGACCCTGGATTTGACTATACCCTCTCCCTCGGCTGCAGAGAAGAGTTTGTATCTATCCCCTTCAATGGTAAACATCTCTATGGTTTCAAACTCAGGAAAGACAATCCAATACTCAGGCACTTTATAACGCTCGTATATATCTCTCTTGATTACGGTATCTTTAGCGACTGACCCCTTGGATACTATCTCACACACCATGTCGGGCACGCCTCTGACCCAATCCTGGAAAATACCCATGTTTTCTTTCCTGATAAACAGGATATCGGGCTGCAGCCGTTGCTCACCCTCTTTCAGGATAACGTCAAGCGGGGAATAAAAGACCATCCCCAACTTGTTTGTATAGACATAATTAGCAATCAAGCGATTTATGTTTTGGCTAACTCTCTGATGTTCTCCAAACGGACTAGGCCCCATAACTTCCACTCCATTGATTATCTCGGTTAAATCAAAGTCCCTCTCTAATGCCTGTGTCTCCATGCTTACTACTGTAACATTTTAAGACCCGGGCTGTAAACTCCCAACTACAAAGGGGGCGCTGCAAACAACCGTGCTCATTGGTCTGGTTCATCTGCCCATAAGACGTAGATGGCCCTGTTGCCTTTTTCAAACTTATACCCAACGGCCCCGGAGAGGTTGGGTATTCGTGTTACCATGGCGTTTTCAAAGCAGCTCAGTTTTTCAATCAGTAGTCTGTAGGAGTAATAGGCCGACTTCTTGTGAGACAACTGCTTGTTCTCCGGATTGTGTATCAGTCCGGTGTAATCGAAATAGCCCTGTATGCCACCAAACCTGTGATAATCCACGGTAGTGGCCCAGTAGACCCGCTTTACGCCAATAGCGATGGCGGTCACAAACCGTTTGATCAGCTCCCGGGCCTGCCTACTCTCCGAGTGAACGTCGGCAGATAGGTGCGGATCGTGGCTATCACTGGGATAACCCGTCTCTCCGATAAAGATTGGTACGTTGAAATAGCCATAACGCTCCAGCAGCGTTACAGTGTCGTTGTAGCTTTGGCGAATCTGTTCGTATTCGTCGACACTATCAATGTTCTGCTCCTGCCCGCCGTAGGGATGCCACATGTCAAAGAAGTCAAAGGCCTTCTTTACCTTTTTTTGCTTCAGGGTCTCAAGGACTCGTTCGTAGAACACCAGATCGCGCTTAAACAGCCCGCTTGTGGTGAGTCGGCAGTTGCGACAGCGTCCCTTGATCGTCTTGTACGTTATAGCCAATACGTTTGCATACGTCTCGGGCTGCCAGGAGGCATCCGCCTCGGTATCGAGGACATAATCCCTGACCTTGGGATACTTACGCATGACTGTCTCAAGGAATTCCACATAAGGCTTTACATCATCCTTTGCAAACTCCCCGCGCTTGTTAAATGCTCCTGGGGCAACCCTTGCCGTACTTGGGTCTATGGTGAGCATGACGTTTAATCCCTTTGAGATAGCGTCATCGTACAGGGGTTTCATTTTATCGAGGTATCTTGTTCCGCCACCTTTAACAGCCCCGTCTCTGTAGAGTATAAAGTGAAGGCCATTTGGTCCGATGAATCGAATCTGCTTAAATGGCAAGTTGGCAGCCAGATTGCCCGCATACCGCTGACCGCCTGCACTGCCGAGGCTATCAAAATCCCCGGCCAGCATCCCAAAGGGACTATGTTCCGGCGTTGCGGCACACCCACCCTGCCCCATACCCACAGGTTCTACAAACACGGGCACGGTAGAGATATCCAACGATATGGCGCCATCGTTTGCCTGCATGTAGCCATCTCCCTTTACGGAAGGGGTTAGTGGAGGGTACTCGATCCTGGTTGATTTAAAATCGGCGTTGATGTTTGTCATCGCCATCCTGGAGTCGTATACGGCAACGCCCTCTGTGACCAGTGCCGAGGGTGCGTTGAGCTTCAGCTTGACGGTAACCACTGTCTTTGGTGACCCGGCATGGGACGGTGGGGGGGGCGGATACGGCGTGGTTATCACGGCTGTGGGTGGGTGGGATGTTATCACGGGCGTGGCTTGTAACTCTTGCAGGGCTGCAAACAGGCCTTCTGTGAGCCGGAATGCCGTCTCGGGTTGGGTCTCGGCATAGGATGTCAGCATCATTGCGGTCTCAAACGTGTATATCCTGCCGGCACCAAAACCCCGAGACATCAGTAACCTAGCCCAATGGTTCAGACAATCAATCCGATGTTTAAGGTTAGCGACATTGGTTGGAGTGGTCTTTAGCTCCCGCCTCGTTTTGTTTATCTCCTGTATTAGATGTTTGTTTTCGGTTGGATTTTCCTTGTATGCCGCAACGAAACGTTCCAGGTCGGCATAGGCGGCGGCTACGGTTGTCATGGCCTCCTGTGGATTTGATTTACCGACTCTGTCAATGTCTATAGCCTTCTGCCAGGGGTATACCTTGTTGACATCCATGCCCTGTTCAAAGAGCATCCATGCCCACCGGTTGAGCAGGAACAACCGCCTGGGAAGGTCCTCAATGACCGCCGGTCTGACCCTGACCTCTCCTCTGACACTGTTGATGAGATGGTTGAGTTCATCATCGGCGGCTGCACCTCTACAGAGCATGACACTTGGCAGCAGCGACAGACACAGAAGGCAGGTCAGTGTCACCCTCATTCAACGTCCGTTTTTCCCGGGGCGGGAGAAGGCCTTCTGCATGGTTTTTTGGATTATAGCCCTGAGGTCGTCGTCTTTTATGACGGCGATGGTGGCGTCTATAAAGCATCTGTCTTCCTCATCCAGGGGGATGAGCGCCATGTTGCCATTGGCGGTGTCCGTGGTGTTGGCTGTGACGGCTCCAACACGCAGCTTTATCGCCCTGATCCTGTAGGCATGGAGTTTTTCGAGGATGTGGGTCTGGTAAAAGTGCAGCTCCTGCAGCCACACGTGCGAGTCGACGTTTATATGCAGGGTGCCGTTTCTGAGGGAATCCGGCTGCGTGTGCAGCGACATAGGCGGCGGAAACAGCCCATGCCAGCGATCACATATCCTTTGCAGGTGCATAGCCTCCCCCAATCCAAGGTCATTGATGATCGATTCAAAAAAGGAAGAGGCCTTCTCCACGTGCCCTTACACCTTAATTGTTGATTCCGCTAAATGGCCTTTTTGATTAGCCCCGAGCGCAGGCATCGCGTACAGATGCTTATCTTCCTGGGGCCCTTGTCGGTATGTGCCTTTATTGTTTGCAGATTGGGATGAAACCATCTGCGCGTTTTATTGTTGGCATGACTAACGTTATTGCCCGTTGTCTTTTTCTTGCCGCAAACATAACAGACTGCCACTGTGTCAACCTCCTTTGTATAAATAATATCTTCTATAATAACATTTCAGACAAGATGTTGCAAGGGGGCGAATTGCCTCACCTAAAAATCTATACGAAATTTATAATTACCTCATATAACAACGTTATAGTAGGCAGAGATGTCGTTATAGCGCGTTTCGATTGCATGCGATACAAAGAAAGAAAGGGGCGTCTTGTGGCC
>JADGAE010000151.1 GCA_015232165.1 Nitrospirota bacterium | reverse complement strand
ACTACATTGGAATCCTTTCTTGTATGAAAGAAAAGAAAATATGCAGGAGGTTTTAAGCATGAAGCCTAAGAGAAGGTGTTTCGCTTTGTTTTCTATCCTGGTAGTAGTCTCTACCGTTGCAACGGGGATGTACTATAACAAGGCAGTGAGGATGTTGCAAATGAGCAATGCGGTTCTTATTGGCAAACTGACGGATATGGAGGAGATGTTCCTTTCCGAGCTGCAACGTGGTGAGTTTGAGATAACCGCTTATGAGATTTCCAGGAAGAGCTGCGGCAAGTGGGCAAAGTACAATAAGACTAAAAGCGGTACAACGCCGCACAAATTCAGGACTGTAGCAGTTGACCCGTTGGTGATCCCCATTGGTTCTCTTGTGTACATAGAGGGGATTGGGTGGCGTGTTGCCGAGGACTCCGGAAAACTTGTCAAGGGCAATACCATAGACCTCTTTGTTGATTCATATAATGAAGCTATGCAGTTTGGCAGGCAAAAGCTAACGGTGTATTACAACAAGAGCACAGGTGTATAAGAAAGTAACGGATTACTGTCCCCTTTATGCCGGTAGCACTGACCCCTCACCATACACCGTGGATTGATGTTTGTCAGATACAAAGAAAGAAGGTATCCTCTTTATGTTTCATGGTAACTATACTGTTATACTTAAATGACACAGGTTTTTTCAGGCATGACAATTGAGTGTGAAATAATGGGGTCAAGGGGACTTCTTCGTGCCTGGGGCGGCTCGCCCCTCCCCTTGCAGGGGGTTCTGAAGGGGGGCGGAGCCGCCACTTTCTTTCTTGTATGTAAGCAAGTTTTATACCCGAAAAAACTCGAATCCGATCAGTATACACATCCTGGATTCCTGGTCAAGCCAGGAATGACACAATTGGAAAACGCCTGTAACTGTCATTCCTGCGAAACATGTCCCTGGCCTGAACCATGTCCCTGGCTTGAACAGGGAAGTGAGCAGGAATCCATGTCTTTAAGCCATGAAGTTAATTTTACATGCTTTTTTAAGAGGATACAAAAAAAGGTAGGCGCAAATGCGTTTAAAGCTCTGGCATAGCATCCTTTTGAGCCTGTTGATTCCCGTGGTTATGGCGGCGTTTTTTATGCTTAAGCAGCTTAACGGTGTTGATGCCATATACGCGGGTCTTAACCTCATCGGTGCGGAAAGAGAGCGCGTTGACATAGGGCTTGCCGCACTGAAGAGATCGTTTATAATCTCGAGTCTGGTGATCCTTGTGGTCACGCTCACGGTGTGGTATATGCTTTCACGGAGGGTTATCTCTTCGATAAAGAGGGTTGAGACGTCGCTGACAAAGCTGGCCGGGGGCGAGTATGAAAAGATATTTGACATCGATGCCCCCAATGAGATGCTTTCCCTCGCGGAGGCCTACAACAGCACCGTAAGAACCATCAAGGAGTCCAAGAACAAACTGCACGAGACCCTCAACGAACTCAAAAGCACAAACGCAGAGCTTGTCAACAGACAGGAAGAGCTCCTTCAGAGCCGCAACATGGCTGCCATAAAGCTGCTTGCCTCCGAAATCGCACACGAGGTAAGCAATCCCCTGACCTCCATATCGGTGTTTCTGGGGCTCTTGAAAGAAGACGTCAACAAGGATGAGACGCGGGAGATGATTGCGTTTATGCTCAAGGAGGTCACGCGGGCCCAGGAGATAATCCACAGGCTCACCGACTTTGCACGGAATCAGCCGTTGAATCTCAGAGAGGTCAACGTCCGGGAACTCATAGATGAGGCAACCGACATAGTGTTGCGGCAAAACGCAGGCAAGGCGGTCTGTCTGACGTCGTCGTTGAGTGAGCTGCCTCAGGTGGTTGTCCTGGACCGGACGTTTATGCACCAGGCGTTGGTCAATGTCCTGTCAAACGCCTTTCTATCGACCCCGCCAGGGGGCAACGTTGACATCAGGGGCGACATCGGCAACGGCGGCATTGTTATTTCGGTTGAAGACACGGGTATGGGGATCGCCCCGGAGGACATGCCGCACATCTTTGACCCCTTCTTCACTACCAGGAAAGACATCGGAGGTAACGGCATGGGGCTGGCCATTGCCAGGAAGATGATTGAACTGCACGGTGGTCAGATAACGGCCCACAGTGTCTGCGGGCAGGGGGCCACCTTTACGATAACACTCCCCATGCAGGGCAGACAATAAGCCTGATATGGCAGACATCATACTAGTGGATGACGACCTTGGTCTCTGTCGTTCCATGCAAATGCTATTTGAAAAGGACGCGCACAGTGTCAGCATCGCCCACACCGGTGCACAGGCCATCTCGCTCATAAGCGACAACGACTATGACGTCGTATTTACCGACCTGAAGCTGCCCGACATGAGTGGTCTGGAGGTAGTTGCCTTTGCAAAGAAGAGGCTGCCTGTGGCGGAGATAGTCGTCATAACCGGGTATGCCAGCATAGAGACGGCCGTGGATGCCATAAAGAGCGGTGCCTACGACTACCTGACCAAGCCCCTGTCAATTGAAAAAGTCCGGATCACGCTCAAGCGTGTTATGGAAAAGATAGCCCTCACGCAACAGGTAGACCTCCTGCGCCGACAACTACAGGACTCCTTTTCGTTATCGCTGCAGGACACCCCTGTCGGATTTGAGAGCATGATAGGGAGCAGTCCAAGGATGCAGGAGATTTTCAAGATCATCAGGCAGACTGCCCAGGGTGACAGCACGGTGCTGATTACCGGTGAATCGGGTACGGGCAAGGAGTTGGTGGCAAGGGCCATACACTCTCTTTCATTTAGTGGGACACTCCGGCTCAATTCACAGCGCAGTAAAGGCCGCTTTGTTGCCGTTAACTGTGCGGCGTTTTCCAGGGAGCTGGCAGAGTCTGAGCTGTTTGGTCACGTCAAGGGTGCCTTTACCGGTGCTATCAAGGAAAAGACGGGGTTTATCGAGATGGCCTCCGGCGGGACGTTGTTTCTGGATGAGATCGGCGAGACCACGACGGAGTTTCAGGCCAAGCTCCTGCGCGTGCTGCAGGAGGGGGAGTACTACAAGGTCGGCCACACGTCTGCCTCAAAGATGAACGCCAGGATCATATCGGCCTCAAACCGCAACCTGGAAAAGGCCATCTCCGAAGGCATATTCAGAAAAGACCTCTACTACCGCCTCAACGTCATCACGATTGAGATACCACCCCTGAGACAGAGGCGACAGGACATCCCGATCCTGGCGTACCATTTTTTGAAGAAGTACGCCTCCAGGTTGACCGCCAAAGAGGTCACGGACATCACCCCGGAGACCATAGAGGTGTTGATGCAGTACGACTACCCCGGAAACATCCGGGAGCTGGAAAACGCCCTTGAGTACGCCGTGACCTTTACGCATGGCAGCCAAATAACCCCCGCGGACCTGCCCGCCTCCATTGCCGGGGTGAGTCGGTCTCACTCCTGCGGTGTGACATTGCCGCAGGGCCCCCTGAAGACTGCGCTTTACGAATATGAAAAGTCGCTCCTGACATCAGCCCTCAGTCACTGCAGCGGCAACATATCAATGGCGGCCAGGCTCCTGTCCATCAGCCGTCAGCGCATGCAGCAAAAGATCAAGGAGTTCGACCTCAACACATAGGGTAATCGTATTCGACCGGAAGAAAAGAAAGAAGGAGAGCGACTCCGCTCGCACATCGACGTTACCGCGCCCCTCCTCAGACCTCTCCGGCAAGGGGACCAGCCCCCCACTGAGCCGGGGGAACATAGCCGGGGGCGGCTCGCCCCTCGCTGACCCCTTGACCCCATTTTACCATGCTTTTTTAAGAGGACACCCATAATCCTATAATGCCATATATAACATAGCGCTTTATCACTGCCAGGGCATTGGTAACGGAGTTTCTTAGTTCATTAAACGACCGCAGGGATATGAGCCGTTGCAGGATATATTCGGGAGAGAAGTAGTAATTGCGATAAGCGTTCCTGGTAAAGGCAAGTATCTCCTCACCACTGAGATGCGGATAGTTAAAGGATGCAAGCG
Organism: Nitrospirota bacterium; assembly: GCA_015232165.1. Classification (GTDB taxonomy): domain Bacteria; phylum Nitrospirota; class Thermodesulfovibrionia; order Thermodesulfovibrionales; family Magnetobacteriaceae; genus Magnetobacterium. The sequence goes on along the minus strand of JADGAE010000151.1, from coordinate 1,307 downwards.
CCGTGGGGTCTTGCTGATGCGGTTGCTTATCAACAAGAAAGCCCTGCTCTTTCAGGGAGTTGTAAAAAGGCGTCCCGGGGGCCGGAACCACTATCCCAAAGGTGACGTAATCAGGCATGAGCCTCTTTATGAACCCGTATGTCCCCTCCATCGTCTGGCGGGTTTCTCCCTCAAGTCCAAATGTCTGATACATCAGGACCTTCATCCCGGATTTTTTAACGAGGTTTATACCGTGCTCTATTTGCTCGATGGTGGCATTTTTTTTCATCCCCTTGAGTATCTCCGGTATGGCGCTCTCACTGCCAATGCTTACGGTATGACAGCCGGAGCGTTTCATCAACTTCAGAATACCGGCATCGAGTACGTCCGCCCTTGCGTTACAGTGCCAGGTAAAGTCCATCCTTTCCGATATCATCCTACCGGCCAGCTCCTCTATGAACCCCCTCTTTGACGGCAGAGAACAGTCGTAGAACTTTATCTCCTTCACGCCCAGTTTCTTGATCTGCCTGAGTTCCGTCAACACGTTTTCGACGGACCTGTATCTCATGGGTCTTTGGAAGTTTCCCGCCTGACAGTGCACACAGGAGTTCATACATCCCCTTGAACAATTAACGATGGTCAAGGGTCTTCGCCGCGAAAGCGGGCAGCGGTAGAGGTTAAAGTGCAGCCCCTCTTGCACGGGGATGCCAAGCTCATCGAGGTCCTTTACGCGTGGGGCATGACCCGTAAACCTAACGTTGTCTGATTGTCGGTAATATATCCCTTCAACGGTATCGGGGGGCCGGCCTTTGAGCAACTGCATGATTGGGTATTCGGGTTCGCCCCAGACAATATAGTCAAGGGCGGGGTGTTGTCTCATCTTCCCTTCAGGGGCTTGCACGCTTGGCATAGAAAGCGATATGCAGGCAGTTGATATGTCTTTGTCAACCTCCTTTGCGGCCACCGCAACCGCCGCATCAAGCTCAAAAGTCTGAAAGCAGGTCAGATACACAACCCAATCGGGCTTGTGTCTGCTTATTTCGTTCTTTATCTCAGCGTATGAGAGGCCGAGATTATTGGCGTCTATGATCCGGGTCACCATCCCCTGACTTTTACAGTAGCCGGCCATGACCTGGAGGTCATAGGGGGGCCAGGCCTGGTCGGCCTTGTTTGTCCCAAAGCTCCCCAGCACACGCCCCACGGCTATACCGTCTATCCCTGGCGGGTCAACCAGCAGCACCTTCATTTTATCAAATCCCATACTTAATAAATCCGTATCCTCTTTATATTTCATGGTAACTATACTTTTATGCATCCTGGATTCCTGG
>JADGAE010000150.1 GCA_015232165.1 Nitrospirota bacterium | reverse complement strand
TTTACGAGGTGGACTTCGATCATCAGGGCTTTGAGTGGATTGACTTTACCGATTACTCCAACAGTATAGTTTCGTTCATAAGGAAGGCCAAGGACCCTGAAGACTTTATAGTCTGTGTGTTTAACTTCACCCCGGTGCCGCGTACAAATTACAGAGTAGGCGTTCCCAAGGGCGGGTTTTATAAGGAGCTCCTTAACAGTGACAGTGAAAGGTTCTGGGGCAGCAACGTTGGCAACTGGGGAGGATTCAATGCCGATGATATCTGGTGGCAGGGCAAGCCGTTCTCTCTGAACCTGCAAGTTCCACCGTTGGGTGCCGTGTTCATGAAGCCCTATAGAGAGGAAACAGTCACAATAAACGAACAAGAAACCAGAGAGCAAGAGGCCAAAGAGCAACAGGCAGCCAGGGAACATCAGGCGGCAAAAGAAACCAGGGAGTCTGCTACGGCAGAACCGGTAACCCTACAGACAGAGCCGACAGACAAGACAGTCAAGGGCCAAACCAAACCGGCAGACAAGAAATAAACGCTCCGGCGAAACCCAAAAGGGACAAAAAAAAAGGGAGGGCTTTGCCCTCCCTTCTGTCTTCGTTTGAATGGGTCAGTACTTTATTTTCACGGTAATCTGCAATAAAGTACTTATGGGAGGGTTAGGTAAGGAACAAGGGTGCTATACTTAAATGACACAGGTTTTTTCAGGCATGATAATTGAGTGTGAAATAATGGGGTCAAGGGGACTGGTCCCCTTGCAGGGGGTTCTGAAGGGGGCGCGGTAACGTCGCTGTGCGAGCGGAGCCGCCCCTTTCTTTCTTGTATGCAGGCAATTTTGATACCCGAAAAAACTCGAATCCGATCAGTATAACAAATTTATAGTATGAACAGCCTGTCCTATCTTTTTAAATAGTTGTTGAATCAGTTATAATAATCTCTGTGGAGAGGTTGCCGAGTGGTTTAAGGCGGCGGTCTCGAAAACCGTTGTGGAGGCGACTTCACCGGGGGTTCGAATCCCCCCCTCTCCGCCATAAGAAATGGATATCATCACCTGTCACGTAAATGCTGATTTTGACTGCCTTGCCTCTATGATTGGAGTACGGAAGCTCTTCCCTGATGGGCGGCTTGTGTTTCCTGGTTCTCAGGAGCGGGTGGTGAGGGAGTTTCTCAAGACGTTCCCAATGGAGACGTTGCGCATAAAGGACGTCAGGATGCAACGAGTAAAGAGACTGATCATCGTGGACACGAAGTCCCCCGAGCGGATCGGCGAGTTTAAGTCGCTCCTGGGCAGGCAAGACGTCCAGGTCTTCCTCTACGACCACCACAGGCATAGCGATGGCGATATCGCGGCAACGGTAGAGACCATCGAGGAAGTTGGTGCCACAACCACGCTGATAACCGAACTGATTCGCACCAAGGGGATATTCATCACCCCGTTGGAGGCAACCATCATGTGCCTGGGCATATACGAGGAGACCGGTTCGCTGCGATTCCCATCCACGACGGAGAGGGACCTCCTGAGTGCTGCCTTTCTGCTGAAAAGGGGGGCAAACCTAAACATCGTCTCCGACTACCTTAGACCGCAACTTAGCAAGGACGCCCTGGCACTCCTGAACGAACTGATAGCCTCGCTGACCGAGGTCTTTATCCACGGCATCAGGGTCAAGATAGGCACGGCAACACTGGAGAGTTATATGGGTGATGCCGCACAACTGGCCCACAACATCATGGATATTGAGGACATAGACGCCCTGGTACTGATCCTGGGCATGGAGGGCAGGAGCATCCTCATTGGCAGAAGTCGGGTGGCAGAGCTTGACATTGCCGACCTCTTGCGCGAGTTTGGCGGCGATGGCCACCCAATGGCTGCCTCCGCCACAACTAACGAGCTAAATCCACAACTCATCAAAGAGCGCGTTGCAGGGCTGCTGCCCTCTATCGTCAAACCCACAAAGACAGCCAAGGACATCATGACCTCACCAGTGGTGAGCATCAACTTCACCTCGACGATAAAGTACGCCCAACGCCTGTTGACCAAGTACGCCATCAACGTCCTGCCCGTACTCAAGGACGATCTCTACGCAGGACTTATATCACGCGAGGTGGTGGAAAAGGCCATCTTTCACGGCTTTAACAACAGCGCCGTCTACGAGTTTGCCACCGCCGATGAACTCACGGCCGCCACCAATACCCCCATACGGGAAGTCGAAGAGACTATGATCGAAAAAAATCAACGATTCATGCCGGTCATCACGGACCAAAAGATCGTTGGTGCAATCACCAGGACAGACCTTCTGCGCACCCTCTATGAGGACTACATACGAAAGGAGCGCTATGCCAGCACCACAACCGAGTCCAAGCATGCAATTTCACGCAATGTCACATCAGTGTTGCGGGAGCGGCTGCCGGACTTTGTCAACGGTCTGTTGCTGTTAGCCGGTAAGATAGCGGACCGCCTTTATGTCAAGGCCTACCTTGTCGGCGGCTGTGTACGTGACCTCTTGATGGCGCAGAGGAACCTTGACATCGACATCGTGATCGAGGGTGATGGTCTGGCCTTTGCCGCCGAGCTGGCCGGGCATCTGCACGCAAAACTCAAGACGCACAACAGGTTTCAGACCGCCAAGATCAGCGCCATCAACCACCCTGACTTTGCACGGGCCAACCTCCCCCCGGATTTCACTATCGACATCGCCACGGCCAGGACCGAGTACTACGAAAGCCCCGCAGCACTGCCTACCGTTGAGACCTCATCCATCAAAAAAGACCTCTACCGGAGGGATTTCACCATCAACACGCTTGCCATAAGTATAAACGAGCGACACTTTGGCGTACTCATTGACTTCTTCGGCGCCCAGAAGGACATCAAGGAGCGCACCATCCGCGTGCTGCACAACCTCAGCTTTGTTGAAGACCCCACGCGGGCATTTAGGGCGGTGAGGTTTTCCGAGCGCTTTGGCTTTAGGATCAGCAAGCACATGGAGAGGCTGATAAGGTCCGCCATCAACTTCAATTTGTTTGACAAGCTATCCGGTGCACGGCTCTACGATGAGTTCCTGCTCATCTTCAAGGAAACAGAACCGGAGAGGGCCCTGCACCGTCTGTCAAGCTACGGATTGCTGACGGTACTGCATCAGGAACTGTCCTATACGAGACAGGTGGCATCCTTGTTGTATGCCGTGCGTGATGCTATTTCGTGGTACAGGTTGACCTTCCTGCCGGAGGAGGCCGGCAAGGAGGCCGACACGGGTGCGGTCTACTTCATGGCGTTGTTGTCGGTACTCGGTGAGTCGGCCCAGGCAAGCACGATTGACAGGCTTTGTATACCACCAAGGACGAGGGATAGCATCACGAGGACACTTGGCAATTACAAGGCTGCCATGCCGGTGCTGGGTTCTTCCGATCCGGCTGCCATCTATCACACCTTGCGGGGGATTAACATAGAGGGCGTCTTGTTTCTGATGGCCGTGTGTCATACCGACAAAGGCAAGCAGAGGGCCATATCCCGATACCTCACCGAACACAGGAACCTCAAGCCGGCAATTGACGGTCGGATTCTCCAACAGATGGGCATAAATCCAGGCCCCATCTATTCCGTTATCCTCAGGGAAGTCCTCGACCAAAAGCTGCGCGGCAACATAAACTCCACAGAGGACGAGATCGCATTAGTAACTCACCTTACGCACAGTGTATAAAGAAGGGACGACTCCGTCACATGCTCCCATAGTTTAACCGTGCAAAACGCATGACGAGATTTGCCGCCTAAACGCAAAACCCGTCGGGTCATCTTCAAAGTCGGTCTTTTTTGTTGTACCATATCTTCTTAAACGGCAGGATAAGCCTGACGGCGCGGTCCGACAATAGATAATCCAGCGTCCAGTTAAGCATGACAATCACACGGTTTCTGAACCCGATGAGGTTTAAGAGATGCACCACCAGCCACACCAGCCAGGCAATGAAGCCGGTAAAGTTCCTCTGTCCCAGTCGCACCACGGCAGCGTTTCGACCGATTGTGACCATCGTCCCCACGTCCTTGAATGTAAATGGCAGCGGACTCTGTTCATTGATCCTCAGCAGTATGTTCTTGGCCGCATGTATGCCCTCCTGGATGGCAACGGGCGCCGTCATAGGCAACAGTGGCTTGCCGTCATCAACGGAGGACATATCCCCGATGATATAGACGTTTGGGTGATTTTGCAGTTGCAGGGTGGGCGTAACATTTATGCGTCCGTAGCGGCCTGTTGGCAGCGCCCAGTCAGGGGTGATGGCAGCCGTAATCCCTGCCGTCCACAGGATGGTTTCCGTTGGTAACACACCCTTGTCCTTGATATGAACCGTATGTTGGGTGATATGACCAACCATCGTCTGGAGCATCACAACCACACCCATTGAGCGTAATCTGTTCAGTGCATACTCCCGCTGCTTCTGTGGGAATCCAAGGAGTATGGAGTTGGCAGCCTCCAGGATTATGACGCGCGCACAGCTTAAGTCAAGACCGGGATAATCCTTCTTCAACGGACCATTGATCAGCTCGGCAAGCGCCCCGGCAAACTCCACTCCCGTCGGACCACCTCCAATTATGGCAAACGTCAACAGATGTTGCCTGAATTCATCATCGGTCTCCACCGAGGCCCTCTCAAAGCAACCCAACACATGATTTCTGAGCTCTATTGCCTGATCGAGCGTCTTTAGCTGAAAAGCAAACTCCGCCGCCCCGGCAGTCCCAAAAAACTGCGTCGTACTGCCCACTGCAAGTATCAGATAATCGTAAGCGATATCAAGTCCGTCAGTCTTTACAAGTCTGTTGTCAAAATCAACACCGTTTACATCAGCCATGACAAAGCGAGTGTTAGGCATTTTCCTGATGATTGTCCTCAAAGGATAGGCGATATCCTCGGGTTCGAGCTCCGCCGCCGCTACCTGGTACAAAAGAGGTAAGAAGGTATGGTAATTGTTCCTGTCCACCAGAGTTACATCAACCGGTGCGTTTTTAAGTGTACGAACCGCCCATAGTCCGCCAAAACCTCCCCCCACTATCACTACCTTCGGTCTCATACTGCCCATTTACTTATGCGTCTCCTTTGAAACGATTCGGAATTCTACTATGATTTATCACAATTATACCACATCAAGCTCTTTATTATAAATCTCATAGCAGTCTATCACGGTAAATTTGTTCTACGTTATAACACCAAAAGAAAAGACAAAAAGGAGGGCGACTCCGCTGTCAAAGCGACGTTACCGCGCCCCTCCTCAGACCTCCCCTGCAAGGGGAGGGGTGAGGCACCCCGGCCAAAAAGAAGTCCCCTTGACCCCATTATTTCACACTCA
>JADGAE010000149.1 GCA_015232165.1 Nitrospirota bacterium | reverse complement strand
GAGGAAATATCAACAAAATACGTCTATTATCGATCAAAAGAAAAAAGACCGTCTTAACCACGACATATAAAAAAGTCAAGGAAAAAAATGTTGTAATGGAGTTGTTCGATCTGCTTAAGTCAACAGCATTAGGTCTGAGGAGGGGCACGGTAACGTCGCTGTGACAGCGGAGTCGCCCTCCTTTTCGTCTTTTCTTTTTGGTGTTATAACGTAGAACAAATTCAGGGTGCATAAATTTTTGGTGGGTAAACAAGATGTCCTTTATGGGGTCAAGGGGACTGGTCCCCTTGCAGGATGAGGGTCTGAGGGAGAAGGACAGAGTCCTTCTCCCTTTTTCTTTTCAAAGCACCCACCATTTTCTTATGCACTCACAAATTCACCGTGGATTGACAATAAGTTACATGATTTGGTAAAATTATGATAGTAAAGTGGCATGAAGATAACATGTAAAAATTAAGATATGGCTTTGCGCGTCTGTTTAATTTCAAGGAGGATTTCTATGTATGGCAGTCTGAGAGTTAGGGATTTCTGTTTATTGGTAATCGTCGTTGTCTTGTTTTTCGCCGTTGAGACATTCTACTGCGGCAATGTTAATACGTGGGCGGAAGAGTACATGAAGAAATCCGCAACTGCCGATGACGGCACTGACAACACTAATGGCACGGTGGCAGACCCCTTTGAGGTCACCAACCGTATAATGTTTGACTTTAACGACAGGTTCTACTTCTGGGTGCTAAAACCATTAGGCGGGGCATATAACGCCCTTATTGATGAACCCGAACGATCGGTAATAAGCAACTTCTTTCACAACCTGCTTATGCCGATACGCTTTGTGAATTCGTTGTTGCAACTCAAGTTGGAGGATGCCGGGACTGAACTGGCACGTTTTGGGATAAACACGACCCTGGGGGTCTTTGGCCTGGGCGATGTGGCGGCGGGTAACTTCAATCTCGAGGCAAACAGGAAAGACACCGGGCAGACCCTTGGCTCCTACGGACTTGGTCATGGGTTTTATATCGTCTGGCCGTTTCTTGGACCGATGTCCCTACGGGATTCCTTTGGCTATGCCGGCGACCAGGCACTTAGTCCGATCAGCTATGTTGGCAGCCTGGAAGGTTCGCTCTCACTGAACATGTACAGGTACTTTAACAAGACATCCTTGCAGATAGGAGAATACGAAGACTTTAAGAGTTCTGCCGTTGACCCCTACATTGCCATGCGGGATGCCTACATCCAGTACCGCAACAACCTGGTCAGGCAAGAGAGCAAGTAACACACTCGGCGTATTAATTGTTGTGAAGACAACAGAGGAGCTTACAAGAGATGTAATTGCATCTATCCTTATGCCATTGATGAAGGATTTTGACGGCACCCAAGGCATAGAGGCATACGTTAATAAAATAACACCTGAGACCCTTGAGACCCTGAGCATGTACAGATTCATTGATTTTGTCAAGGAAAATATTATCGCCATAAGAATAGCCTTCAGGTGTGACAGGGCAGTTGCCTGGGAGTTGTTGGGGAGGTTTTTTGTTGAACTGGATACCATCACGGAGCTTGGCAAGAGATGCAAGAAAAAGCTTGAGGTGCTTGGAGAGAATCTCAAATGTCAGGGCAAATTGAACCACGATAAGGACCTCGATGACAGGATTGAAGAGATACTCGATATTGCAAGGCACTTCAAGGTCGATATTGAAACCGGTTATCTGGAGAAAAAAAGGGAATAGCGTGGGATATCAAAGATATATCCTGCTTTTGAAGTCAGGAAATAACACGGTCAGTTAAAGGAGGTTTGTCCCAATATGCTTGAGAGATTTATGCTTGATAAGATTATGGTTCGGAGGATGGTGTTATTTGTCTTGGTGCTGTTCATATTGACCGGCTCGACAACGGCAGAGGCGGCATACACGTTTGTCACAAAGTGGGGTGGCAGTGGTGCCAAGGATGCTCAATTTTCGGCACCTACGGATGTAGCCACTGACGCCCTGGGTAACGTCTATGTGGCAGACAAGGATAACCACCGTATCCAGAAGTTCACCAAAGATGGCCAGTTTATATCTACGTGGGGCAGCTTCGGCACCGGCAACGGTCAGTTTTCCTCCCCCTTTGGGATAGCTGTCGACGGCACTGGTAATGTCTACGTAGCCGACACTGGTAACGACCGTGTCCAGGTGTTTGATTCAAACGGTGTTTTTATAATAGCATGGGGTGGTTCCGGAACAGGAAACGGGCAATTCTCAAGCCCTCACAGAATAGCAGTCGGCGGGGTTGGCACTGCTCCCTCAAATGTCTATGTCACCGATACCGGTAACAACAGGGTTCAGAGATTTGGCACAAGGGGAGGTTTTTTGGGTGCATGGGGCAGTACTGGCAGTGGAGATGGCCAATTCAGCACCCCCAAGGGCATTGCCGTTGACACGGTTGGCAGCGTCTACGTTGTTGACTATGACAACAGCCGAATCCAGAAATTTAACTCAACCGGTACGTTCATAACCAAATGGGGTAATAACAGCCCAACGGATGGCAATTTTAACACACCGTATGGAGTAACCGTCGATAGGTTAAACAACGTCTACGTGGCAGATTATGGCAACAACCGCATCCAGCAATTTGACTCAAACGGCAGATTTCTCGCCGCATTGGGTAGCGCAGGGGTGCAGGATGGTCAGTTTGACAGCGCTGCCGGGGTGGCCGTTGATACTTTTGCCAACATCTACGTTGCTGATGACAGGAACAATCGTATCCAGAAATTCGCGACAACAATTACCGGATTTCCTATCCCAATGGACTTTGCGATAACGTGGATCGACGGAGGGTTTCGCCTTAATTGGAACGCAGTAGTAGGTGCAAACACGTACATAATTTATTGGGGAGAAAACTCAGCTTCAATAAACGAAACAAGCTACTCCGGAACTTTCACAACAAGGAACACCTCTTATGATCACACCGGACTTAAAAACGGCTCTACTTACTATTATCGGATAAAGTCCTCTGATCTTGCAAGCGCCGGCATCATATCCGGCGTGATCTCCATGACCTATCAGGTAAACAAGCTCAGTGTTAATATTGCAGGTACAGGCAGCGGTGCCGTAACGGCCTCTTCGGGTACCATAACGTGGAATGGCAACAGCGGTTTTACCGAGTATGCCCCCGGCACCGTTGTTACGCTGACTGCTACCCCGTTTACCGGTTCTGTCTTGTCCGCATGGAGTGGATGTGACTCCATTGCCGGCAATCAGTGCACCGTCACAATGACTGCAGACAAGAGCGTTACCGCCACCTTTACACCTCAACAACAGTCCAACATCTTAACCGTTACGATACTCGGCACGGGCACGGGCACCGTTACGGCCTCCACTGGGACCCTGACGTGGAACGGCAACACCGGCACCGCAACCTATGCCCCCGGCACTGTCGTTACATTGACGGCAACCCCGGTTGCAGGCTCCGTCCTGTCCTTATGGAGCGGCTGTGACTCTACTTCCGGCAATCAGTGTACTGTCACGATGAGTGCAGCCAAAGGTGTGTCGGTATCCTTTACGCTTCAGCAGGACAGCATCTTGAGTATAACAAAGATTGGCAGCGGTACAGGTACCGTAACGGCCTCCTCCGGTACAATAACGTGGAACGGTAACACCGGTACAGCCGCCTACACCCAGGGCACCGTGGTTGTACTGACTGCTACCCCGGCTGCAGGCTCCGTATTTTCAGGCTGGACTGCTTGTGATTCCGTCTCCGGCAATCAGTGCACTGTTACGATGAATGCTCCGGCAAGGGGGGTTGGTGCCTCCTTTATGTTGCCACAGGAAAACACCCTGGCCATAACAATGACCGGTACAGGCGATGGTACTGTTACAGCCTCCTCCGGTACAATCGTGTGGAGCGGTAAATTCGGTGCAGCCGCCTATGCCCCCGGCACCGTGGTTGTACTGACTGCTACCCCGTCTACCGGCTCCGTCTTCTCCGCCTGGAGCGGCTGTGACTCTAATTCCGCCAACCAGTGTACCGTCACGATCACCAGCAATAGGGCAGTGACGGTCGATTTTACGCTCACCGTCACCCGTCCGGCGAAGATGGACTTCAACGGTGACGGCAAGAGCGACCTACTGTTTTATAACTCCGCTTCAGGAGCGACTCACATATGGTTCATGCGTGATGCCGCCATATCGTTGGGACGTTCATCCGGAACCATGTCTGATACCAACTGGCGGATAAGAGGCATAGGCGACTTCAACGGCGACGGCAAGAGCGACCTCCTGTGGTACAACACCTCCAATGGCGGCATATACATCTGGCTTATGGATAGCGAAACAATAAATTCCGCCGGTCTACCTGCCGTCGTTAGGTCTCAGACCTGGCAGATAAGACACGTCGGCGACTTTAATGGAGACGGCAAGAGCGACCTCCTGTGGTACAACACCTCCACGGGAATGACTTACATATGGTTCATGGATGGCACCCTTATATCATCCGGAGGTTCTCCGGCCACCGTGGGCGATACCAACTGGCACATAGGGGGTGTGGGGGACTTTAACGGTGATGGTAAGAGCGACCTCCTGTGGCATAACACCGCCACCGGTGTGTTTGCTGTCTGGCTAATGGATGGTTTAAACATCTTACCAGTAGGTTCTCCGGCCACCGTGGGCGATACCAACTGGCACATAAGGGGTATCGGAGATTTTAATGGCGATGGCAAGAGTGACCTCCTGTGGCATAACACCGCCACCGGTGTGTTTGCTGTCTGGCTAATGGATGGTGCTACGATAGTATCCAGTGGACAAGTCACACAAATGGCCGACGGCAACTGGCAGACAAGGACCATCGGGGATTTCAACGGAGACGGCAAGAGTGATATCTGTCTGCGAAACACCGCTACCGGGGAATTCTACATCTGGCTTATGGATGGTTTAGCGATCAAAGGTGGTGGTTCACCAGCGACCTTGCCTGACTTCGGTTGGGATGTCATACCGCTCGATTAGGATTTACGCCCCATCAACGCCTCCAGGCAGATGCAACAGCGCATCGCCCTGTGGTTCAAGGAAATCTCCAGTCAAACGTTTTTTTAAAAAAAGAGAGGGTGATTTTTTTGCCGGCATATTGTATAATAATTTGAAAGTGGGTATGCCCCCCTCAACAGGCCGAATCCCCTTGCCGGGGAAGAACGGCCATCCTGATCTAGCAACGGTTAGAGGTTAGGCCATTGGAAGAGTTTCCGCACTCGATAGTGCTTAAGGCCTCCGCCGGATCGGGTAAGACCCGTGCGCTGACCAAGCGATTTGTGAGGTTCCTGTTATCTGCTGATATCCGCAATAATTCGCTGAAAAACATCATCGCCATTACGTTTTCCAACAACGCCTCCAGGGAGATGAGACAGCGCATTGTCCTGTGGCTCAAGGAGCTATCCATTG
>JADGAE010000148.1 GCA_015232165.1 Nitrospirota bacterium | reverse complement strand
CGGCAGAGGGGCACAGGGAATCTTCCTGCGCGGCATTATACCGGACAGGGAAAAGACCATAACGGGCATATACTCGTTTATAAAAGAGGGCAAACTGGAGGCCCTTTCAGGCGTAAATAACGGCATCGTCATCGGCAGGGAGCTGGCCAACAGCATCGGTGTAGCGCTCAACGACGAGCTCAACATCATCTCCCCCATGGGTGAGATAGGGCCGTTGGGTATGCTGCCAAAGACACGGACATTCAAGGTCGTAGCCATATTTGAGATCGGCATGTACGAGTACGACTCAAGCCTTGCCGTTACCTCAATAGGCGCCGCGCAAGACTTTTTCGACCTCAAGGACTCTGCCACAGGCATCGAGGTCAGGGTGGATGACATCTATCAGGCGCGGCAGATCAGAACACGCATAAACGACACCCTTGGCTATCCCTACAATGCGCGCGACTGGATGCAGATGAACAAGAACCTCTTTTCGGCCCTAAAGCTCGAAAAGCTGGCCATGTTTGTCATCCTGACGCTCATCGTGCTTGTTGCAGCCTTTAACATAGTATCGACGCTTATCATGAGCGTCATTGAGAAGGAGCGCGACATAGCCATCCTCAAGACCATGGGGGCCACCAATGCCGGTATCATGTATATATTCATGCTGCAGGGGTTTCTCATTGGCCTTGTAGGGACACTCATCGGGTTGATTGGAGGCTCCGTCACGTGTTATGTGCTGGATACGTACGAGTTGATAAAGCTGCCGGCCGATGTGTACTATCTCAGTCGTCTGCCGGTTAAGGTAAACGTCTCGGACTTTATGCTGGTGTCGGTTTCGGCCATAGTCATCAGTTTTCTCTCGACGATATACCCTGCCTATCAGGCGGCCAATGTCAATCCCATAGAGCCGCTTCGATTTGAGTAGGCGGGCATTGATGGTAAGGTTGCGTTCAGGCTCTCATGTTTAAGCTGATAAGACGGGTGATATCGACGATTATCCTTGCTAGTATAGCGTTCTTTGTGATAGCGTTGTACTATGGCGGAGATAAGTTCTTGTGGTTTGGGACGAAGGCGCAGGAGGCCGGTCAGGAAGTCAGGCAGTTGAGCGAAAGGGCGGCTGATAAGGCCGATGAGATAAAGGCCCAAAAGGACTCTATACACGATCTGTATCAACGGGTTGTGGCAGTATATCACAGATTTTTGGGCGTCAAACCCAACACCGCAGACAAAGATACAAGCGGTAAGAAAGGCAGCGATGAAGACAAAAACAAACGAGTTAATCAGGATAACTAACCTGAAGAAGTCCTACGTCACGGAGGCCGGAGAGATACCGGTCTTACGGGGTCTGACGATGACCGTGGAGCGCGGCGAGGTGATATCGATCATGGGTTCATCGGGGGTGGGCAAGAGCACGTTTTTGCACTGCCTGGGGACACTTGACAGGCCAACCTCCGGGGAGGTGCTGTATGAGGGCAGGGACGTCTTCAGGCTCAACCACGGTGCGCTTGCCTCTTTCAGAAACAAGACGATAGGGTTTGTCTTTCAGTTTCATCACCTGTTGTCGGAGTTCAGCGCCCTTGAAAACGCAATGATGCCGGGGCTGATAGCCGGTCTGGGCAGGGATGAGGTTAGGGACCGTGCGGCTGTCCTATTGAATGAACTTGGGTTGGGGCACCGTCTCAAGCACACGCCCGGGGAACTCTCCGGCGGAGAACAGCAGCGCGTGGCTATGGCACGGGCACTTATCCTGGAGCCGCTTGTAGTCCTGGCCGACGAACCAACCGGAAACCTCGATACAAAGACCGGTGAGGCACTCATAGAGCTAATCCACGAAATAAACGTCAGGAAGTCAACAACGTTTGTCATAGTCACACACAACATGCTCTTTGCCCACAAGAGCAACAAGATATACTACATGGTCGATGGTATAATAGCCGATAAGGAGATCAGACGATAGACAATGGGTCAAGGGGGGCTTCTTTGTGGCCGCGGAGCGCCTCCCCCCTTGACCTTCCGTGTTCCTCTCTGCCTTTAGATTACCACTGTAAGCTCCAGTGCCGAGGACAGGGTCAGCCTCTGGTTGCCGGCGATTTGAACCTTTTTGGCTGTTGACAGGCGCACGTCATCCACGTAGGTCTCGTTTGTTGTGTTGAGGTCTTCGATGTACCAGTTGCCGTCCTGCCGGGTAAACCTGACATGCCGTCTGGAGACCGTCTTGTATGGCTCGATGACGTCGGCCCCTACGGCCATCCGACCAACGACATCGCCGTCGTGGACGATTATGTCCTTGCCGTCGTTTGTCCTAAGCACCAGTACCGGACTTGTCTCTTGCGGAAGGGACGACGGACGGTCTTCCTCAACGGCAACCCCGGAGATATCACCAAGGCAGCGAACACACATCACCTCCGTAGACGGGTTGACCGCCTTGCACGTTGGACATACCTTAACACTGGACAACTTGCATTGCCTCCGCATCACCCTGTCTGGGAATGCCTACCATGTATACCCCATTGGGGGCTTCTACGATCTGGAGCTTTCTCTTTTCAGGCCTTCTCTTTAAATATGAGTCGTATCTGATACGCAACATGGCGTCCTGTGTGATTATGTTTGCGTTCTGATTGGCAGAGCCCTTCCACACGTAGTCGGTCTCTATCCCCTGCATGTAGCGTCCGTCTATCAGCACGTCTATAAGGTCCACTATGTATTGATACCGCGACTTAAGAGCGTCAAACTGGTACCCGCTGTAGAGCATAACATCCCTAAGACCGGCATTTTTTATACCCATGAGCAGTTCAAAAAGCGCATCGGGTTGGTCAAACGGCTCCCCGCCTGAGATGGTTATCCCGTCGGGCTTAGAGCCCATGTACCTGAGAATCTCTCTCATTACACTGCCTATGTCCGTTCCGTATTTCTCATGCACCTGCCACGTATGTTGGGCCATACACCCCTTACACCCTATGGAACAGCCCTGAAACCATATCCCAATGCGTGACCCGATACCCAACACCTGCACGGGATAGTGGAGCATATTTATATAGATTAACTGTCTATTGTTAATCTCCATGACTGTCCTTCCCGTGTTATGTCGTTTATCGTCAGGCTGGTTCTACCTTGAAGCCCAAACAGCAATCTCGAAAACGGGTTGATCAGGGCTAATTCCAGTTTGTTTCCGATCCCGCGGCCACCCATTGACAGGTCGGAGCAGGTTATCTCAATGAGCTTTTGGTATGCCGTCTGTGACAGCGTAACGTCCATGCCGTAGGAGTCCTTTATCTTGTCCAGGACGTTTTTCAGCATCTTATCCAGTATCAGGGAAGCCGCTGCAGGGCGTATGAAGTCAAAGACGACGATGTTGTCGCCAATCCGGTTGAGTATCTCCGGCCTTCCGATGGTGTACGAAAAGAAGTCCCCGATGGCCTGTAGTATCCGGGCGTTTATGTCCTCGTAGGGCATCTCACTGCTGACGCACTGGAGTCTCCGGCCACTTGTGGTTGTTTCGTAGATGCCCAGGTTGCTTGTAAAGATGATGAGGGTCTCTGAAAAGTATACCGTCTCACCACGTCCGGAGGTGAGTCTGCCGTCGTCGAGGATTTGCAGGAAGATATCGAGTATCCTGTGGTGTGCCTTCTCTATTTCGTCAAAGAGGATGACGGAGAAGGGGTTGTTTTTTACGGCGTTTGTGAGTTGCCCTCCGACGTCGTACCCCACATATCCCGGAGGAGAGCCGACGAGTCTCTGGTCTGAGTGTTCCCTGGCGTACTCGCTCATGTCAAAGCGCAGGCAACTGGTCTCCGAGCCAAAGATCAGCTCTGTGATGGCCTTGGCCAGTTCGGTCTTTCCAACTCCCGTGGGACCGGCAAAGAAGAGTGCACCCTTGGGGCGTTGCGAGTGTCGCCAATACTGGCAACCGGAGAGGTTGAACACGGCCCGCTTGATGATGTCGCAGGAGCGCCGGACGGCCTCCGGCTGACCCTTGACCCGCTTAAGCAGGGCGGTGTCCGAGTCGGCTATCTTTTGCATATCGAGTCCGGACCAGGGGTTTTCCACGATGCCGAGCTTATAGGCCCTGATCGCGTCAGATATCTGCGCAAACTGCAGTTGCTGCCGTCTTGCCATTGTCACGATGGCCACCATCTCCGACGCAAAGAGGCCGCTGCTCTGGTCTATGAAGAGGGAGACGCCCTCCCGTTGTTTCTGCTCTCCGGCCTCCTTAAAGCCATCGATGGCCTTGGTCAGGGTGTCTATGACGGTCTTTCTGAGAAAGTAGTCGGGTCGGGGGATGCTCAACATCCTTACGCGCACGTTGTCGATGGTGTACCACGCCGGGATATCGTTTTCCTTATCGAGCAGCCAGATGACAAGGTTGAACCTCGGATGCGGCGATTGGCCCGATATAACCGGTATTGCCCTGTGGGCAAGTCTGAACATCCTGTAGAAGAACTCCTGCATGTCATTGGGCGCTATGTCGGCGATCCTTGATGCAAAATTCAGGATTATGGCGCTGCTTGTCTCGTTTGATGCGCCAAGGAGTTCTGCCAACTCGGCCATTCTCACGGGTGTAGTGGTGAGCGGTGCATCGCTTTTTATCTGCTCCCTGGTGATCTTTTTAAACGTCTCAGCATCGCCATTGAGGAGTTTGAGGCCATAGAGTGGTTCGTAGCCGAGGATCAGGCTGTAATCGTTTGTCTTAAGGAATGCCTTGAGGTAGTCCATGATCTTTAGTGTAGTGACAGCCCCCTCCGGCAGCGCCATCGGGTAGACGTCGTAGATATTGCCCCAGAGTATGAACTGCGGTTTAACGGACATGAACCTGGTGATCTCCCTCGCCCATTTTGGCATAACCTGCGGCTTCATAGCCCCACTCCAAACATCGTATCCATCCAATATGTGCCTGCCCATAATTAACTATATACGAAAGAATAAAGAAGGGGGCGGCTCCGCCCACCTTGCAAAGGGACCGGTCCCCTTGACCCCATAATGCTCAATTCTAAAGTTTATATAAAAACTTCCATGTACTTATTATATCATACAAAGCCGGATAGAAGCATCCTCTAATTACAGGGTAACCACGGTTGATTGTGGTGCTATCTATACTTGCTGTTGGTTTACATGGAGAGCGAATTCCCTGCCAAAGGCGATACAATCTTCAATTGCCTTTTTATCAGGATTCCATAAGACCTTCATTCCGCTGTTAATAATCGTGAATCCACCCTCTTTTAGCCTATCCGTTATCATCTTTACCGACTCACCACTCCATCCATATGCCCCAAATGCAGAGGCTTTCTTATTCTTGAAAGCCAAACCCCTTATTTCTTCCAGGATGCCTGCTATAGATGAAAGTATGCCCTTATTGACTGTGGGAGAACCGATCAGGATCGCTTTTGATTTGAAAACTTCAGTGATAATATCATTCTTGTCCGAGCGTGATACATTA
>JADGAE010000147.1 GCA_015232165.1 Nitrospirota bacterium | reverse complement strand
TCCCCTTGCGGGGGAGGTCAAGGAGGGGGCAGAGCCGCCCTCCTTGTCTTTCTTTCTTCTTTCTCTTCTTTCTCTTATTTCCCTTATTTCTCTTATTTCTCTTTCCCTTCCTCCAGATAGGCCCTCACTGCTGAGAGGGCATCCTGCCTTGAGTTGATAGTGCCCTCAAGGGCCTTGTTGTTTACATGTTCCAGTATCAACCTGAACTCCGGTGACGGCCTCAAGCCAAAGCCATCAATCAGGTCGTGGCCGGTAATAAACCTTGGTACCAGGGCACGGGGCATGTACTCCTCGTGGTAGAACCTCAAGATGTCTCCGGCCATATGTATAACCTCATCCCTATAGGATAGCGTCTTTGCCTGTGTATCCGCAAGGGCAATGATTATCAGTGCGTAGATGTCAGAGCCGACCTTGTTTAAGAGCCTGACCATTGCCCGCTTGCTGTCGGCAAGTTCTCTGCAAGAGGCGTGGGAGAGCCTCATGTGATTGAGAACGAGCTTGCAGGTAAGAGCCACCTCCCGCTGGGATGCCTTAAATCGCAGGAGTATGTCCCCGGCCATTTCGGCACCGACCCTGCTGTGGTCGTAAAAGGTGACCCGAGCGTTGTCGTCGACTGCCCTTGTCTGGGGTTTTCCGATGTCGTGGAACAGGACGGCCAGCTTGAGGATGGCCATCGTCGCTGATGGTTGTTCGAGGTACTGCACAAAGCCCTCGTGATACGGCAGGCCCCTGCCTTGGGGGTCGTTGGTTTCGGCCTCGGCTGCCTGGTATGCAGCCATCGTGTGCTGCAAGACGTCGAGGTTGTGATGTGCGTTCTGCGTCACTGCCTTTGTGGCACGCAACTCGGGGATCAACTCAAACAGAAGGCCGTTGTCAACCATCGACCCAATGGCCGCGGCAGAGTTATCCGTGGCAAGGATCGCCTTTAGTTCGCTCCATATCCGTTCGGCTGCGGCCCTGTGGATCAGCGTCCTTAGTTCGGTTATTGTGTATAGGGTTTTGGACTCGATCCGGAATCCCAATTGGGAGCTAAACCGGTATGCACGCAGGAGTCTCAGGGGGTCTTCCACGAGGTTTTCCCTGTTGACCATCCTGATGATGCCTTCTCCGAGGTCGTCCAGCCCTGTGGTGACATCCTGTATCCTGAGATTGCCGGTATCACCGGAGAGGGCGTCCAGGGGCATGGCAAGGGCGTTGATCGTAAAGTCCCTGCCTAAGAGGTCCGTCGCAAGGCTGCCTCCTCGCAGCGCAGTAAAGTCAACAACGCCGTTGCCTTTGATTACTCTGGCTGTAGGAGAGGATTTCTTGCCAGGAATGGCCCACCCCTGGTGAAGCCACACAAAGCTGCCTCCAACTGCTGCGGCAAATGCCCTCGCCACTGCAACAGGGTCGCCGTTGAGGGCAACATCCACATCCTTGAGGGTACGCCCCGTCAGGATGTCCCTTACAGTACCGCCAACGATGTACACCTCACAGCCGGGATAACACTCCGACAGGAATTTAACAAGCCGTTTGTAAAGGCTGCTTAACTGAATCTCTCCACGCACTCAGGCCTATGTCTGCTTAATCTGACATTGCCAAACTAATCCTCGCTTTTTCCGTCTTGGAACGAGTTAAGTATCCAAAGCAGAAGAAACAGCGGCGATGCTACAACCGTCATTATCCCTGCGATTGCCGTATAGACACTGCTTTTCAACAGTGATGTTATTAAGACCGGACGGGTCAAGGGCTTGAAGCCCAATGATATGTTGCACACAAGGCGGCTGTCCGCCCTTATCCGGAAGGACAACAGCAGGACGTTCAAGAACCCCGAACCGGTTATGTTTCCTACCGGTACGATGACAACGTCAAAGGTCTCCCTCTTAAGCGCATCAGGTACCCTTAGGAGGCTAAAGGCACCCGTGTGTGGATAAACGTAGACGTGATGAATGTCGGCATATTTTTCGGCAAGGGGTTTGCCGTGTTGATGGGTCAGCAGGCATATCTCACCCTGCGGGTACTTGCCTTTTAACCTTCCTAGTATCCTGTCCAGGTGTTGAAACCCCGTAGAGCGTATAATGAGGATCCTCTTCACGCGCAACCGTTACATGTTCAAATCAACTGCCTTATGTAGTCCTCGACGGCGTTGAGGTCGGACCAGACCTTCAGTGGGTCTTTGGTGACCTTAAAGACGGTGTCAGGGTCTTTCAGGCCGTTGCCTGTGAGTGTGCAGACGATAGTGGCACCTTTCTTAAAATACCCCTTTGCATTGAGTTTTATCAGTCCCGCGATGGATGCCGCCGAGGCAGGCTCACAGAAGACGCCCTCCACCTTTGCAACCAGGGCATAGGCATCCAGTATCTCTTCGTCGGTGACCATGTCTATGACGCCGCCGGAGTCATCTCTGGCCTGTTGTGCGAACTTCCAACTAGCGGGGTTACCGATCCGGATGGCAGAGGCTATTGTCTCGGGGTTTTTCACCACGCAGCCCCTGACTATGGGCGCGGCCCCCGCCGCCTGGATACCTACCATAACGGGAAGCATGTTGATCTTTGCCTTTGCCTTGTACTCGTTGTAGCCCTTCCAATAGGCGGTGATGTTGCCGGCATTGCCCACCGGCAGGACATGGTAGTCAGGGGCAACACCCAGTTGATCGCAGACCTCAAAGGCCGCCGTCTTCTGACCCTCTATCCGGTAGGGGTTTATGGAGTTGACCAAGGTTATCGGGTACTTCTCCACCACCGTCCTGACTATTGACAGGGCCACGTCAAAATTCCCCTTTATCTGCAACACCACGGCGCCATGTATGAGGGCCTGCGCCAGTTTGCCAAGCGCTATCTTGCCCTCGGGGATCAACACTATGCAACTGATCCCGGCCCTGGCCGCATATGCCGCCGCAGATGCGGAGGTATTGCCCGTAGAGGCACAGATGACCGCCCTGCTGCCCTCCTCAATGGTCTTGGATATGGCCATCGTCATTCCGCGGTCCTTAAACGAACCGGTGGGATTAAGACCGTCGAACTTAAAGTACACCCTGCCCTCAAGCCCTATCTTTCCACACAAATTTCCGGCGCTGATCAAGGGCGTATTACCCTCGTTTAGCGAAACAATCGGCGTGCTAGCACTAACCGGCAGGTAATCCCTGTATGTATCGATAATACCACCCCACGCCGTGCCTTTCTTCACTGATATGCCATCCGGGTTGTCTTCCTTGATCATTTATCCTCCTTTTACTATTCTTCCTAAAGATGGATTCCCGTTTTCGCGACAATGACAGTAAAGGCATTCAATGTCATTTCTGTGTAAACAGGAATCCGGAAAGTGCGAAACCATAGCTCACCCTATTGGATTATATCTCCTTCGACAAGTTCTACGTCCACGCCTGCCTCTCTAAGACCCTCAATAGCCAGTTCAACCTTGTCTTCCTTGCCATCGATCTCCAGGATCATCTCACCGACGGTCTCCGTCACACGAGCACGCCTGATGTTGGGTATGACGTCATACTTCTTGGCCACCGTGTAGATAACCGGTTCCTTGATCAGGTGCTGCGGAAAGGTAAGTTTTATACGCTTCTTCATGTTATCTCCCTTGGCCTTCAAAAGCAGCCACCTGCTATGGCAGGTACGATGGATATCTCATCGCCGTCCTTTACAACGGTCTCCTCTGCCTTTAAAAAGCGTATATCTTCTTCGTTTACATACATGTTGACAAATCTCCTTATCTTTCCGCCCTCGGATATCCGCTCGGAAATACCCGGATACTTGGCGTCCAACTCTCCCACAATGGTTATGATGGTACCGGGGTTGGCCTCAACCTCCTGTTTTCCCTCCGTCAGCCTTTGTAAGGGGGTGGGAATCCTGACTTTTACAGACATAAAGCCTCCATAAATTTTATATGATCTTTTTTAGTACTTCCTCAAAGGAGTCCATGTTTGGTGATATATGATGCGCCGTAACGGTCTTGCCGGTAAGCGCCTCCTGTGTCTTGAGTCCGTTGCCGGTTACACAGATAACCGTAGTCTCGTTTTTACCGATCAGGCCCTGCTCAATCAGCTTGCGAGTGACCGCCACGGTGACCCCGCCAGCCGTCTCGGCGAATATGCCTTCGGTGCGCGCCAACAGCTTTATGCCGTCGATGATCTCCTCATCGGTTACGTCCTCACCATGTCCGCCGGTTTCCTGGATGATCTTCAAGGCATAGTATCCGTCGGCTGGATTTCCTATGGCAAGGGACTTGGCAATGGTGTGTGGCTTAATCGGTTTGATGACGTCGATCTTGTTTTTTATTGCGCTGACTATGGGGTTACAACCCTCAGCCTGGGCGGCAAAGACCTTCGTGTGGAGCTTCTTTATGATCCCAAGCTCATGGAACTCCTTAAAGCTCTTCCAGACCTTGGTCAGCAATGATCCGCTGGCACATGGCACAACCACGTTGTCAGGGGCATTCCAGTCCAACTGCTCTATCGTCTCAAAGCCGAGCGTCTTTGAACCTTCGGCATAAAACGGTCGTATGTTGATGTTTACAAACGCCCACTTATACTTATTGGCGATTTCGCTGCACAAACGGTTGACCTCGTCATAGTTACCGTCAACGGCTATAAGGTTAGGCTCATAAATCAGTGATGCCACGATCTTACTGGCCTCCAGTGTGGCGGGTATAAATATAAACCTCTTCAGGCCGGATTTAGCGCCGTGGGCCGAAACGGAATGAGCCAGGTTCCCGGTTGAGGCACACGATACCGTATCAAAGCCGAACTCCTTTGCCTTTGTCAGGGCAACCGCCACGACCCTGTCCTTAAACGAAAGCGTGGGATGCACCACGGTATCATCCTTGACAAACAGGTTCTTGACCCCAAGTGCCCTGGCAAGGTTCCTGGTCTCAACCAGAGGGGTGAAGCCCGAATGTAATCCCACCTGCGGTTCGCCGTCTATGGGCAAGAGCTCCCGGTACCTCCACAGGTTCTTCTCCCGTTGGAGTATCTTTTTCCTTGTGAGGACCTTCTTTACCTTCTTGTAGTCATAGACGACCTCAAGGGGACCAAAACAAAACTCACACACGTAAATCGGCTCCACGGCATACTCCCTTGCACACTCACGGCACTTCAATCCTACAACAAAACCCATCTGTTAACCTCCTTTCTTTCAAAGCATTTATATCTGCTGCAATGTACTGCACCACTGTATTTTAATTAATCTCAACTGTTTTTTAAAAGTCTTAATTTGCTGTGAATCTAATTTCATTTGGTATCCTCTAAAAAAGGCATGGTAATTTTTATTTTGTGGTTTAAAGACATGGATTCCCGCTTTCGCGACAATGACAGTTATAGCCGTTTTAGCAAGTCCGTCATCCCTGTGTAAACAGGAATCCAGAAGGCGTAAAAGGTATCCTCTTCAGAAAGCATGGTAAAATGGGGTCAAGGGGACTTCTTCGTGCCCGGGGCGGCTCGCCCCTCCCCTTGCG
>JADGAE010000146.1 GCA_015232165.1 Nitrospirota bacterium | reverse complement strand
GTTACCGCGCCCCCTTCAGAACCCCCTGCAAGGGGGCCAGCCCCCTTGACCCCATTATTCTCAATCTTAAATTTTATAAATATACTTCCGTCCATGTACTTATCCTGTCCATCCTTTAATCCGTTAAATCGTGGTTCAGATAATCCCTATAATGTCAGGTTATCAATCACTAAATTTTCAAGTGCGATTTCCCCGGCTTCGATATTCCTTTTTTATTTTTGATGGTTTTTGTTAATATACTATACATGATAGATATAAAGAAGCAGTCCATTGAGGAAAAGATTAAGGACCTCTATCTTGACAGTACCACGATACTGTACGTTGAGGATGAGGAGATTATACGGACAAACGTTGCCCGTTTTCTCAAGAGACGCATAAAGGAACTCTACCTGGCCACAAACGGCAAAGAGGGGCTTGATCTCTTCAGGGCGAATCAGCCCGATATTGTTGTGACCGACATACGTATGCCTGTCATGAATGGCCTGGATATGGCCGGAGAGATAAAGGCACTCAACGACGACACCCCCGTCATTATTACCACGGCTTACAATGACGAGGAGTTTTTTTTAAAGGCCATTGACATAGGCGTGGACAAGTACATTAAAAAACCGATAAACAATAAAGATCTGCTGCACATCCTCTTAAAAACCGCAAAAATGGTGCTCCAACAGAGGGATATTGATGCCAAGAACGAATTCATAAGAACGATCCTGGACAACAACCCAACCTTTATAATGATCGCCGATGGTGAAAACGTGACCTTCCTCAACAAGTCCTTTTTGAACTATCTGGGGTTTTCTACCATTGAGGAGTTTCAGTACAAGTGTAAGACGCTCAACCGGTTTCTTGTGTTAAAGGAGGAGTCTTTCTATAAGGGTAAGTCATTCAGCGAGTGGTTGGGTATCATCTTAAGCGGAGACAACAAGGAGTACATCGTACATCTTTCGGGCAAGGGCGAACTAAAGAGTGAGGCAAGGGCGTACCTGGTAAATGCCGGCGAAATACCCGGGCATAACAAGGGGGGAAGGTATCTCATCTCCTTTACGGACGTATCCCATATAGATATGGACCGCAAAAAGTACCAGAACATGGCATGTAAAGACCCGTTGACCAGCATTTACAACAGGAAGAAGTTCGAAGATGAATTGAATAAGGAGATAGACCGGGTTGTACGGTATAAAAGTCATCTGGCGATCATTATCTTTGACATAGACCACTTTAAGCAGATTAATGACAGATATGGTCATCAGGTTGGAGACTACGTCTTGCAGGAGTTAACGGCGTTGGTGGATGTGCAGATCAGGACTACGGATATATTTGCGCGTTACGGTGGAGAGGAGTTTATCATCCTGACCCCCGAGACCGGCATAGAGGGGGCGAGGGAGTTGGCCGAAAAGCTCAGGGAGACGATAGACGCCTACAAGTTTAATCACGTAGGGCATGTGACATGCAGCTTTGGGGTCTCAGAGTATGTAACGGAGGAGTCGGCCTACATATTTATAAAGAAGGCAGACTATGCCCTGTACATAGCCAAAAACAAAGGACGCAACAGGGTGAGTATCATCGAAAAAGAACACTCCCTTGTCTTTAATATACAACAGTAAGCGGGTGCATAAGAAAGTCATTTTGTATCTTTTTTTATATTTCGTAGACTCTATACTTTAAGCCCCTCCCCTTGTGGGTGGGTTTGAGGGAGGGGGCGAGCCGCCCCTGGATATAGGCAAAGCCCTCCATTCTTTTTTTGTATTGCATGCAATACAAGCGTGCTATATAATATAGTGTGGTCAAGACGGCTGTAGTTATACCTGCATATAAGGTTGCAGACAAGATAGGTGCCGTGATACGCTCCATCCCTGCAAGTATCGACACGATTATTGTTGTTGACGACAAGTGTCCTCAGCGCTCCGGTGACGTTGCCGCCGCCATGGAGGGGCTTGGCAAGGACAGGCTGGTCGTTTTGTACAACGACGTCAACATGGGTGTGGGTGGGGCGGTGGTCCGCGGATTAAAAAAGGCCCTGGCTCTTCAATGCGACATAATCGTTAAGATGGACGGCGATGGTCAGATGGATGCCGCCTATATCGACAAGCTCATAGCCCCACTGATCAGCGGGGAGGCAGACTACACAAAGGGCAATCGATTTATGAACTTCACTGCCCTAAAGACAATGCCCAAGGTTCGACTCTTTGGCAATAGCGTCCTGTCCTTCCTGCTGAAGATAGCCTCGGGATACTGGAACGTCATCGACCCGACAAACGGCTATACTGCCATACACAGGAGGGCCGCTGAAAGGCTAAACCTTGACGGGATCGCACGGAGGTACTTCTTTGAATCGGACATGCTTATAAACCTTAATATCATCAATGCCGTTGTGAGGGATATCGACATCCCGGCAAGATATGGAGACGAGGAGAGCTCACTCAGCATATTGAGGACATCACTGGAGTTTCCCCCAAGGCTGCTAAGGGGGGTTATAAGACGGATATTTTTTAAATACTTCCTCTATGATTTCAATATGGCCTCAATATACATTATAATAGGATTACCTATGTTTATCTTTGGTGTAGTCTTTGGAGTCATGGAGTGGATGGACTCGATCATCAATGCGACGGTAAAGACCTCCGGCACGATCATGCTTGTGGCCTTGCCGATCATAGTGTCGTTTCAGATGCTGTTGCAGGCCATAGCCATAGACATCAACTCGGTTCCAAAAAAGGACAAGTGGTAGATAAGCAATGGGAGCCGGCTTTTCGTAATTGGGTACATAGGAAAGAAAATTGAGTAAACTGAATTTCAAAAGTACACACTGTGAACAACATATAATGGGGTCAAGGAGGGGGCGGAGGGGGTGGGGCACCCCGGCCACAAAACGCCCTCCTTGTTCTTTCTCTTCTCTCTTAGGAGGTTAAGCTGTATGGCAAAGGTATTACTGTTATCACCGCCCTACGTAGACCTGTACGGCAATCTGAGTAAGGCTGCGGGGAGATACTTTCCGTTGGGGCTGGGATACATTGCCTCCTATCTGCGCAAGCATGGAGGGCACGAGGTTGCGATGTATGAACCGGAGGCTCAGGGGTTGACCTACAACGCCATAACCTCCATCATAACGAAATCACAGCCCGACGTGATCGGGATAACGTGTGCAACCCCCAACTTCATAAGGGCCATTAAACTGGCAGGGCTATGTCGGAGTCATTGCAGGGCCAAGGTGGTCATGGGTGGTGTGCATGTCAGTGCCATCCCTGAGTTTGTGATGCGGACATACCCGGGGCTTATAGACTGCGTTGTTATCGGAGAGGGAGAGCGTTCCATGCTCGAGGTTGTCAACGCCTGGCAGAACAATGCCTCTATGGAGGGGATAAGCGGGATCATCTACAGGGATGGCGACACAATCATCCGCAACGACGTCAGGCCATACATCGAGGACATGGACTCTATCCCCGTCCCTGCCAGAGACCTGATACCGCAGAGTTTGTTTGTCCCCAACATGCACAACGCGCGCTACAGAAACTGCATGACGATACTGACCAGTCGGGGGTGTCCCTTTAACTGTTCCTTTTGTGCGGCCAGGATCGTCTCCGGCAAGAAGTACCGGATGCACTCCGCCCAGTACGTATTGGAGGAGATGCAGATGCTTAAAAAGAACTACAACGCCCGGCAGCTCATCATCACCGATGACACCTTCACGATCAACCACGCCCGCCTTGAGGAGATATGCAGGGGGATGATCGATAATAGGTTAAACCTCAAGTGGTTCTGCTTCTCCCAGGTCAACACGGTCAACAGGGAGGTCCTGGCGCTCATGAAGAGGGCGGGATGCTACTGCGTGGGGTTTGGATTGGAGTCCAGTGATGAGGGTATCCTCAAGCGGATGGGAAAGGCCATCGCCCCTGCCAAGGCCAAAGAGACCGTCAGGATTGCAAACAGTCTGGGCATCAAGACGCAGGCGTTTTATATTATAGGCTCCCCCGGCGAAACGAAACAGCAGATGGAGGATACGATCAGGTTCTCCAGGGAGGTCAATGCAACGTTGGCCTTTTACAACATGTTGGTGCCGTTTCCGGGGACAAAGGAGTTTGATTACTTTTTTGCCTCAATCCCCCTGGAGAGCATAGACTGGGAAAAGTTTGTTGCCATCGGTGAGGACTGCGTGATAAAGAACTCCGCCGTATCGTCAACGGAGATTGAAAATATGATAGCAAAGGCCAATTTCCTCTACTACACTGACATTGGCAGGGTCGTGAACTTGTTGTCGCATATCAGGACGTTTTATGAGTTCACCAACTACTTCTCCGGCGGTGTGGCCCTGTTGAAGCAGGTCGGAAAGTGGTTCAGAAAGTAGAGCGAAGAAAGAAAAGAAAGAATGGGGGACTTTGTCCCTTTTTCTTTTCAAAGTACCCACCACTTTCTTATGCACTCGGTCGCTGACCCCCTTGACCCCCTTGACCCCATAAAGGGTTGTGTGGTAGATTAGGGGCTTGGTGGAGTAGTAGTGATATGTCCATACTGATGCGCATCTACGACAAACTGTATGCCGCCTTTGGGCCGCAACACTGGTGGCCTGGACGGACACCCTTTGAAATAGCGTTGGGAGCGATCCTGACGCAGAACACAAACTGGGAAAACGTTCAGAAGGCCATCAACAATCTCAGGGATGCCGATTGTTTGACCCCTGACAGGTTATATGAGGTGCCGCAGATGCAACTTGCACAGCTCTTAAGGCCGTCGGGGTACTTTAATGTAAAAACCCGCAGGGTCATGGCCTTTATTGGCTTCCTGGTGAAGAGCTATGACGGTGATATTGAAAACATGCGCCCTGTCAGCACCTCACTGTTAAGAAAACAACTATTGGACATACACGGGATTGGACCGGAGACCGCTGATTCCATTTTGCTCTACGCACTTGACAGACCGGTGTTTGTCATCGATACGTATACGAAGCGGGTGCTATTTAGACACAACGTGCTGGATTTCAAGTGCACCTATGACGAGTTTCAGCGTTTGTTTTATGACACCCTGCCTGGTGACGTCGCGCTCTACAACGAGTATCATGCACTACTGGTAAAGACGGGCAAGCTCTACTGCAAACCCAAGCCCCTCTGCTATGGCAACAGCTCCATTATAGAGTGTCCACTGCTGGAGATGGACTCCTCCGGCAAGTAATAGAAGGCATAGCAGTTTTCTGTAAGTACTTAGGATGACAATGTCACATTATAGCAGATTTCGATTGGATTAAATACAAAATACGTGGCATTTTTACGGGGTCAAGGGGACTTCTTCGTGGCCGGGGTGCCTCACCCCTCCCCTTGCGGGGTAGGTTCAAGGAGGGGGCGGGAGTGTCCCGCCGCACCAAAAAGCAGCGCCGCCCTCCTTGTTCTTTTTTTCTTGTTAGTTAGTTAAACTGGTGACCAGTTAGACCAGTGTTTGAGTATGTTCCATCTTCTCTTGAC
>JADGAE010000145.1 GCA_015232165.1 Nitrospirota bacterium | reverse complement strand
AGGGGGTTCTGAAGGGGGCGCGGTAACGTCGCTGTGACAGCGGAGTCGCCCCTTCTTTTATAAGTCATGTGCTAGCTGCAATGTTACATGTTGATGAATTTTTCTATTTCGTACTGACTGCCCAGAAAGACCGGGGTCCTTTGATGTATCTCCGTGGGTTTTATATCGCAAATGGTGCCGTCGCCATCCGTGGCCAGCCCGCCGGCCATTCTGACGATCATCGACATGGGAAAGACCTCGTACAGGAGGCGGAGCTTTCCCTTCTTGCTTTTGGTGTCGGCTGGGTAGGCAAATACACCCCCCTTAAGCAGCGTCCTGTGGACATCTCCGACCATTGTGCCGATAAACCTTGCCGTGTAGCCCTCATCCTTGAGGGAGTCAAAGTAGTCTCTGATCTTTTGCGGCCATCCGTGGCTGTTGGACTCGTTTACGGAGTATGTCTTGCCCTTTTGCGGTATCTTCAGATTTGGATGCGACAACAAGAACAGACCGTTTGACGGGTCCAGGGTAAACCCGTTTACCTCCGAGCCGGTGGTATAGACAAAGATGCACGAGGAGCCATACATCACATAACCGGCAGCCACCTGCCTGCACCCCCCCTGGATGAAGTCATGCATTGTGCCCGTGATCCGCTTGTAGATGGAGAAGATGGTGCCAACGTTGATGCCCACCTCTATGTTGGTTGAGCCATCCAGCGGGTCAAAGGCCACTATGTACTTGGCGTCGACACCTTTTTCGGGGTATATGGGGTCGTCCATTTCCTCGGAGGCAATTGCGTAGAACTGACCGCTGTCGGACAACACACGCACCAGGACGGAATTTGAAAACTCATCCAGACGCTGCACCTCCTCACCCTGAACGTTTATCTTGTCGGCCTTGCCGAATATGTCCGCAAGCCCTGCCATTCGGGTATGCGCGGCGATGATCTTTGTGGCAGTCTCTATGGACATCAGGGCTATTGACAGCGAACCGGTGGCGCTGGGGTATTTTCGCTCCTCTTCCAAGATGAATCTGTTTAGGTCCATTCCTATTTTTAGCATAAAGTTCCTCCTTGTCGTGATAAAAGTTACTATTATTTTATTGCATATGTAGTACATATGTAAAGGGCGGCAATAGTTCGGGAGTATAAAAAAGGGGGTGAGCCGTCCCCCTTCCTTCACTTCAGAGGATGATCATGTTGTCGCGGTGGATGACTTCATCGGAGTACTTGTAGCCTAGGACGGTTGTTATCTGATTCGTCTTGAGACCGATTATGGATTGCAGTTCCTTGTGGGAGTAGTTGACGAGGCCCTTGGCAATGCGTTTGCCCTCTGGACTGACGCAGTAAACCGCATCTCCACGTTCAAAGGTGCCCTCCAACGACGTGATCCCCGACGGCAGGAGACTCTTGCACGCGCAGATGAGGGCGCTGACCGCTCCGGCATCCAGCGACAGGGTGCCGGTTGAGCGTATCCCCGTAGCTATCCAGCCCTTGCGTGCCGCGTACTTCTTGACAGTGGGGACAAATTCCGTACCCGTGACTCTGCCATTTAACACGTTGCTGAGTAGGTCAGACCTCCTGCCGTTTACGATGTTGACGACGATCCCACGCTGGGTTGCCATCTTTGCTGCAATAAGCTTGGAGTACATCCCGCCTGTACCCGATATTGAACCGGCACCCTTTGCAATGGCCTCCAACTCCGGCGTTATTTCGGTGACCGTGGGGATGAGGACGGCCTGAGCGTCCTTCCTGGGGTCATCGGTGTAGAGACCGTCAACGTCTGAGAGGATTATGAGTCGCCCGGCATCCAACATCGAGGCCACCAGCGCGGCAAGGCGATCATTGTCACCAAACTTCAACTCGTCTATTGAAACCGTGTCGTTTTCGTTGATAATTGGTATGACGTCCAGGTCAATGAGCGTGATAAGTGTGCTCTTGGCATTTATGTACCTCTTTCGCTCCGAGAACGTATCGCGCGTCAACAACACCTGTGCCACCTTCTTGCCGTGGGAGCCAAATGCCCTCTCGTAGGCCAACACCAGAGAGCTTTGTCCAACGGCTGCTGCGGCCTGCTTGAGGTTGATATCCGTTATGCGTCCCCTTATGCCCAACTTGCTCCTGCCGGCAGCCACCGCCCCTGAGGACACCACAACGGTCGCATATCCGGTGCTGTGAAGCGCCGAAATGTCCGATGCCAGGGCGCTTATCCTCTGCTGGTTGAGACCGCAGTGGTCGGTTATGATGTTGCTTCCGATCTTGATTACAAGTACATTCACGTTGCTTCAAACCCAATCTCTAACATATATTCCTTAACATACCGCGCCTTCTTTACTTCGTGCATGGAACCACTTCAATGGACAAAGGTCTATGCTCACTTGTAAACCCCTCTATTATAACATATAAACAGCCTTTTGGGCCGGAATAAAATTGCTTGGGCAGGGCAATCGCATTTGACCGGAAAGAAAGGGGCGGCTCCGCCCCCCTTCAGAACCCCCTGCAAGGGGACCAGTCCCCTTGACCCCTTTATACGCATTTTTATTACCACTTGTTATCCACCAAAAATTTATGCACCCACAATGGGGGGTAGTTTGTTTTTTTGTCGGCAATATGTTAGAATACTCCATCATATGCGTAGGTTGACTATATTGCTTGTGGTTTCCATTTTATTTGTGACTTTACCCGTAAAGTTCAAAACGCCACATCTCTACCCTGACAATGGGCTTTCCCTGATTACGCTGGATGTCTGCAATGCATCCATGACCCTGCAATCTAATGCCGACGATATGCCTTACCTCCATGAACGCTCCTATCTGCCTGTCTTAATAGTTTTAAATGACTCTTATCATCCAACACCTCCACAACTTAACTTTTTCATAGTTACCTACAGCAAAGACCGTCCTCCCAGATACTAACCCACAAGAATATTTCAGACATACACAATCAAGAGTTGTGTATAAACTACCCTGTGAACAGGTATGATGGGGTCAAGGGGGCTTCTTCGTGGCCGGGGTGGGTGCGACCTGTGACAAGATTGCGCCTCGCCCCTCCCCTTGTGGGGGAGGTCTGAGGAGGGGGTGCGGCAACACCCGCCGTGCGGGTGCGGCAACATCCGCTGTGCGGGTGCGGCAACATCCGCCGTGCGGACGGAGCTGCCCTCCTTCTTTCCTCTCTTCTTTTTAGTTACAAGAACACTTATGCAGTGAGGACAATTAATCTTTATGAGACGGAAATTTGAGACACTAACGATAATAGCCACAACGATAATAGCAATCCTTGTGGCCGGACCAACATACGGAGATAACGAAGGCAAGAACGAGACTACACGGCAGAGCCTTGAGGAGATTGTCGTATCCGGCAGCCGTGAGTCTGAGCCGCTAAAGGAGATGCCCAAGGGGATCGGGGTCGTCAAGAAAGAGGAGATAACCTCGGTAAAGCCCGCACAACCCGCCGAAATACTCAACCGCATACCAGGGGTCTGGGTCGCCCCCACTGCCGGAGAGGGACATATGACGGCCATACGACAGCCACTTAACACCAATGCAATGTATCTTTACCTTGAGGATGGCATCCCCATAAGATCGACGGGGTTTTTCAACCACAACGCCCTCTATGAGATGAACCTCCCCGGGGCCGACCGCATCGAGGTGATAAAGGGACCCTCTACCGCCCTGTATGGAAGTGACGCCATTGGTGGGACTATAAACGTCCTGACACGACCGGCCCCTGCCAATCCCGAGTTTGACATAAACCCCGAGGTAGGCGGATATGGCTGGTACAGACTCTTGGTCAACGGTGGAAACACCTGGGGCGATAACGGTTTCAGGGTGGGGCTTAACGTGACCCACTCCGATGGCTGGCGGCAGAGGACGGGCTATGACCGTCAGGGCGGTACGGTCAGGTGGGACAGTGTTATAAATGGTACGGCAACGCTTAAGACGGTGGTGTCCTTTTTTGACATCGACCAAAAAACCGGTGGCGCCAATGGCCTTGTCAAGGCCGATTACGAACAGAAACCCTACTACAACTATCACACCTTCGACTTCAGGAAGGTCAAGGCATTCAGGGCATCAACCGAGTTTGAGAAGGACCTGGGCGGGGGGGCCATTGTCAGCCTCATCCCGTACTTTAGGCACAACGAAATGAAGCTCCTGCCAGGTTGGGGGATATTTAAGTCCGGCGGCAACTACTACGGCTATGAATCAGACACTACGTTTTACTCCCTGGGGCTGCTCTCCAAGTACAGACACGACTTCTCCACCCTGAGGACACGCCTGATCGCCGGTGTTGACCTCGATTACAGCCCCGGTCAGTACGGAGAACGACGCCTGCAGGCATTTAAGACCGGCGACCAGTTCACCTCCTACACCTTTGTCACAAGCACAACCAACAACTATGATTTTGACGCCACCTTTAAGGAGGTATCCCCCTACGTCCAGACCGAGACCACGCCCGTTGACAAGATGCGCGTGACCCTCGGCGTCAGGTACGACAACCTCTCCTACGGTTACTCCACAAATCTGACCCCCAACAGCAACAGACCCGACAACACCGACCGATACTTCTCCCACGTAAGCCCCAAGGCCGGCGTTACCTATGAGTTTGCAACGGAACTAAACGCCTTTGCCTCCTACACCAACGGTTTCAGGGTGCCATCGGCAGGCGATCTCTTCAGGGGTTCCTCGGGCACCGCATCCACCGCGGTAAACCTAAAGCCCATAAAGGTTGACAGTTTTGAGGCCGGTTTCCGGGGTATGCTCTCAAACGTGGTGAGCTATGACGTATCGGCCTACATCATGCAAAAGCGTGATGACCTTGTCAGCTACTCCCCCGCAACAAATGTGACCCGGAGGTTAAACGCAGGTAAGACGCAACACAAGGGAATCGAAGTAGGGATAGGCATCCAGCCGATAAAAGAGCTGCGTCTGGATTCCTCCTACTCCCACGCCATTCACAGGTACAAGGATTATGTTGTCTCCTCCGCCATCAACTACAGTGGCAAGGAGATGGCCCTGGCCCCGCGCGACATCGTCGATACACGCCTTGCCTACATCCCCGCGATACTTAACGGCGGGCGTATGGAGCTTGAGTGGATAAACCTTGGACGCTACTGGATGAACGACGCCAACACCGAACGATACGGCGGTCACGATGTCTTTAACGTCAGGCTGTCCTACAATATGAACAAGCAGTGGGAGGTATACGGGAGGCTCATGAATTTCACCAACAGACTGTATGCCTACACGGCGACAAAGAGCGGAAGTGACGCTGCCCTGTACTGCCCGGGCACCCCAAGGACGTTGTTTGTAGGCGCAACATATCGGTTTGCCGGCTCATCCAACACCGGCGGCATGTAAGAAAAAAAGTAATAGTTCACCCCTTAAGAAAAGAAAGAAGGGAGGCGGCTCCGCCCGCACGGCGGGTGTTGCCGCACCCCCTCCTCAGACCTCCCCCGCAAGGGGAGGGGCGAGGCGCAATCTTGTCGCAGCG
>JADGAE010000144.1 GCA_015232165.1 Nitrospirota bacterium | reverse complement strand
CCATATGGTTGATGAGTGGTACGGGAATAATCGGCGGAGGTTTTGTTGTCAGAGGGGTTGGTTCAGAGTGGGTTGTCAGGGCGGTTGGTGACTTTAATACCGATGGCAGGAGTGATGTTCTCTGGCAGGATACCAACACGGGTGATGTTGCAATCTGGCTTATGGAAGGTACCACGATCAAGACGGGCGGGTATGTAATCAGGGGGATGCCAGGTGAATGGGAGTTTACAGCCTCCGGTGACTTCAACGGCGACGGCAATACCGACATTGTTTGGAGAAACACCGTCAACGGCAACGCGTATCTCTGGCTAATGGATGGCGCAACGATATCCGGTGCTGGTTATATTGTCAGGGGCATGGCATCGGAATGGACGGTCAAGGCCACGGGCGATCTGGACGGTGATGGCAAGGCCGATATTATCTGGCAGGACGCCACAAATGGGGACGTTGCAGCCTGGTTGATGTCCGGCGCAGGGATGTCCGCAGGCAACTATATTGCCCGGGGTATTGCGGGCGGTTGGCAAATAAGGGCTGTTGAGGACTTTGATGGCGATGGCAAGGCCGACCTGCTTTGGCAAGACACCACAACGGGCGATGTTGCGATCTGGCTTATGAATGGTCTAAGCATCACGGGCGGTGGTTATGCCGCGCGCGGTGTCCCAGGTAACTGGCGGCTAAGGGTGGTTGCCGACTACAGCGGAGACGGCAAGGCCGACCTGCTCTGGCAGGATACCACAACGGGCGATGTTGCCATTCGGCTTATGGACGGTACAAAGACAACTGTTAGTGGTTATGCCGCACATGGCCTTGGCAGTGAGTGGGAGGTTAGATAAAGCGATGAACATTGTAATTGATGGCTTTCCGTTGATGTTTGTAAAGACCGGCATAGGTTTATACATCCATAACATAGTCAAGGAACTCGTGAGACTCGCACCGGAGAACAACTATTACCTCTACGATGCCCTTACAAAAGAGCGCTTGTACACTATCGTGAAAGTGGATCGCAGACTCTCTGCACTGGAGAGATTCTCAAGGATATCATCCGTACAATTTCCGTATATGACAGCCGCTCGGGCTGCCCTGTTCCTATCCTCGCTTACACCGGGGCGCAGCAGGTTGAGTCTACATAATGCCGATGTCTTTTGGGGAACCAACTGTAGGGGGATATATAAACCGCACATGACAACCGTCGTCACGATCCATGACATGTCACACGAGTACTTCCCACAGGCCGTTCATTCAGACGTCCTGTCATACATCAAGCGGTACATGACCGAGGCGGCCTCTAATGCACATACGCTCATAGCAGTCTCGGAAAACACCAAGATGGATATAATAAAATTCCTCAATGTAGACCCCTCCAGGATTAAGGTCATACACGAAGGTGTCTCTGACGAGTTTCGTCTTATAAACGATCCCGCCCTGCTTGACACAATAAGGGACAGATACAACCTGCCGGATAAGTTTGTCTTAGCCCTTGGGACAATCCAACCCAGGAAAAACATCCCAAGACTCCTTAAGGCTTTTGCGTCACTCTGCGACAAGCCATCCTTTAAGCACTGGTTGGTCATAAGCGGCGCCTATGGCTGGAAAAACAAGGACGTCTACTCCTCTATAGCCAAGCTGGGGATTACCGACAGGGTCAGGTTCACAGGTTACGTTAAGGACAAAGACCTTCCGGGTATCTATAACCTTGCCGACGTCTTTGCGTATCCAAGTCTCTATGAGGGCTTTGGATTGCCGGTGCTTGAGGCAATGGCATGTGGTGTACCGGTAGTTACATCAAACGTCTCCTCGATACCCGAAGTTACCGGCAACTGTGCCCTTCTGGTAAACCCCACGGAGGTCGATGACATCGCAATTGCCATCGAAACAATACTGTCAGACAGTAACCTCAGGCAATCCATAACAACACAGGCCCTGCAACACGCACGTAAGTTTACATGGCAAAGATGCGCCTCGGAAACACTGGCGACCCTCCACGGAGACTAACGGAAAGAGTTTCTTTATATTCCATGGTAACTATACTTTAAGGCAAGAAAGAAGGAGGGCGTTTTGCGGTAGGGGTGCCCCCACCCCAGGGCAATCGCATTTGACCGGAAGAAGAAAAAAAGAATGGGGGAGCTTTGCTCCCCCTCAGACCCCCTCACAAGGGAGCACAGCCCCCTTGACCCCGTAAAGGGCTGGTTGACAGGTTAGAGCGTAGTCATTTTAGTATAAAAACATCTTGATTTTTTCTAATGCGATTGCCCTGGCCCCCACCCCTAATGCTGTTGACTTAAGCATAAAGATGTCTGAACAACGCCTGCGACCGTAGGGAGCAAATTTAACTTCACGGATTAAGGGATTATCAGGATTATGTTAAGAAAGCTTCGTGCTTTTTTTTTCCTGTAAATCCTTTAATCTGTGCAATCATGGTTCAGACAGTCCCTTGTGCTTACTTAAGTCAACAGCATTAGGGGTTTGGTAAGTTTACAGTCATCACTACTTGTGCAGGACTACCCAGGTTTAGGTTTGATTACATCTTTCTTCTGCCTTCGAGGGATTTCTTGAGCGTTACCTCGTCGGCAAACTCCAGGTCCCCTCCCATGGGAAGACCGTAGGCGATGCGTGTCACCGTTACGTCGACGGCTTGAAGCAGACTTGCTATGTACTGGGCGGTCATCTCCCCCTTGGTATTGGGATTGGTGGCGACAATCACCTCCGATACTCCGCCTCCCTTGACCCTCGCTACGAGTTCGTCGAGTTTTAACTTATCCGGTGTTATGCCGTCAATGGGAGAGAGTGCACCCAACAATACATGATACAGTCCGTTGTAAGAGTTCGTGCGCTCTATGACTATGATATTGGCCGGTTCCTCCACTACGCATATACGGCTCTTATCGCGTGAGTCGTTGCGGCAGATGGCGCAGGGGTCAGACTCCGTGATGTTAAAACAGTTTCTGCAAAATCCGGCCTTGTCCTTTACGTCTATGATTGCCTGCGCGATGGCCTTGGCCTTGTCAGAGGGCATAGCAAGGATGAAAAAGGCCAGCCTCTGGGCCGTCTTACGACCAATACCCGGCAGGCGCGTCAACTCGCTTATCAGCGTCTCGATGATGCCTTCAGACATAGTGTATATGCTCCCTGGGAGATAAACTCAATCTATTTACCAAACAGATTTGATATGTCAGGCATGCCGGGTAACTGCATCCCTCCGGTCAGCTTTGACATCTCTTCCTGCACCATGTCGTGCGCCCTCTTGATTGCCTCGTTGCAGGCGGCAATTATCAAGTCCTGCAGCATCTCGAGATCATCGGGGTTGACCACCTCTTTGTCTATCGTTATGGACACTATCTGACCCGCCCCACTGGCAACGACACTGACCATGCCACCGCCGGAACTTGCCTCAGCCGTCGTCTGACGCGCATCCTCCTGCAACTTGGTCATCCTCTCCTGGAGCTTCTGTGCCTCACGCATGAGATTGCCTATCATCTTCTTTGACATGTATTCTCCTTTTTGCTCTTAAGATTTGTTGCTTTGTATTTAAGCATGTTTATATATTCATTTATCCTTCGGTGGTATTATCGATGTTATCTGTGCTCCAAACTCCTCAAGCATCGCCTTAACAACAGGGTCTGCCATGGCCTCGGCCTTGAGGTCCCTCACAGCAGCAGAGTTCTGAGCCTTGACACCGTTTGACTCCGTGGTTGATTTACCATCAGGGGAACCCTTCTTTACATTGACCTTATATTTTTTACCAGTCAGTTGTTCTGCTGCCGTTTCTATGGTCTTCTTGCCCTTTTCAACCGAATCGACATTGACTTTAAATTTGCCGCCTGAGAAGTACACGTTGAGGACGTCCGCGTTGATTTCAAAGGTTGCCTCACCGAGTCTGCTGCCAAGAGGTACGTCGATATTGGTAACCGCCTCGACCAATTTCTGCCAAAAGTCTTCGCCACTGCCTGATTGTGCACGCGGGGTATCCGGTTGGATAGATAACGGTCTTGCTGGAGGTATTGTTGATGGTTCAGGCTCTTTGTTGGTCGACAGGGCCGTGGATGCCTGTTTATCGATGCCCGGCGATATCAGACTTAAGAGGACGTCATTTGGTTGCGTGTCGTTGCGTGGACTGACGGCAAGAGGAGCGGGTTGTGTTGCAGACTCCCGTCCGACTGTCTTTTGTTGCCCGGCGTCTCTGGTCGGTGGCAGAGCAGGCAAATGTCCCGGTTCCCCGACCCTCTGCATCAGCTCCGACACTATACCCTCCACCCCCCTGAGAGAACTCAGGAGACTGAGCTTTATCAGCGTCATTTCAAGGGCGATGCGCGGTGAAAAGAAGGTCTTTATCGTGGGATGTGCCTTTATCAGTTCGTTTAGTATGACGGTCAGGGTCTCCACATCCACCGGCGTCGAGAGCCCTGCAACGGGCGTTGAGGGACACGCCTTTTGGTTATAAACACGCAGACTCAGGGCGTCTCTGAAGAACACGGTAAGCTCGGATACAAACCCCCTCAGATCGACACCGCTCTCATAGAGGGCATCGATTATCCGGAGTATCTGCACCCTGTCACCCGTTATGACGGCATTGGCAATGGCCGATACGCTGGAGAGGTCCGCGATCCCCAGTAGGTCTCTCACGGCAGTAACCGTTATGTCGGTTGTGAAGGAGGCTATCTTGTCAAGTAGCGTAAGACAGTCTCTCATGCCGCCATCTGCCGCCCTGGCGATGAGTTCAAGCGCCTCGCCGGTGATGTTAAACCCCTCGACCTTTGACACCTGCATAAGGCGCTCCCTGATCAGCGCGGAGGGGACGCGCTTAAACGGCAGATGCTGACACCTTGACAGCACCGTTGAGATTATTTTGTTGGGTGCCGTTGTGGCCAGGACAAATATGACGTTGGGCGGCGGTTCCTCAAGGGTCTTTAGGAGGGCGTTAAAGGCTGCCGTAGAGAGCATGTGTGCCTCGTCTATGATGTATATCTTGTATCGAGAGCCTGATGGAGCATATTTAACCTTTTCCCTGAGGTCACGGATGTCGTCAACACTGTTGTTAGAGGCACCATCTATTTCGATGACGTCCATGAAGGAACCATCGCGCACTGCCTGACATGAGGTGCAAGTACCACAGGGGGTGGTGGTTGGGCCGTTTACGCAATTGAGGGACTTGGCCAGTATGCGGGCAGCGGAGGTCTTGCCCACACCCCTGGGGCCTGAAAACAGATACGCATGCGCCAGTCTGTTCTCCAACAGGGCATTCCTCAACACCCTGATGATTGTATCCTGCCCAACGAGGTCCTCAAAGAACTGGGGCCGCCACTTCCTGGCAAGAACTAAATACGACAATCCGCTCTCCTTGGCAAAGTTAAAAGCTCCATGTTGTCCCGGTCATCTGCCGCCCCGCTATTGCCGGTGGCTGTTTTTTCAATGCAGCCGGGCAAAGACTTGCTGCGGCACACAGAATAAATGCTTACCGCTGCTTCCTT
Source organism: Nitrospirota bacterium (assembly GCA_015232165.1). GTDB lineage: Bacteria > Nitrospirota > Thermodesulfovibrionia > Thermodesulfovibrionales > Magnetobacteriaceae > Magnetobacterium. The sequence goes on along the minus strand of JADGAE010000144.1, from coordinate 4 downwards.
CCGG
>JADGAE010000143.1 GCA_015232165.1 Nitrospirota bacterium | reverse complement strand
TGTTGAAGTTCAAAGGCGTGGGCAGGAAGACGGCAAATCTGGTCGTGACGGTTGGATATGGCAAGGACGGTATCTGTGTTGATACCCACGTGCACAGGATCACCAACCGGTGGGGCTACCTCCGGACCAAGACCCCGACACAGACCGAGTTTGCCCTGAGGGAGATACTGCCTCGTCCGCACTGGAGGGGCATAAACGGCCTGCTCGTCTCCTTTGGTCAGGGCATCTGTCGGCCCGTCTCACCGTTGTGCAACATGTGTTTGATCAGGCAGCACTGTGAATTCGGCAGGACGGCTTCCGGGGGGGGGCTGAAGGGTAATGCTGTTGACTTAAGCATAAAGATGTCTGAACCACGATTTGAAGGATTAAGAGATTATGGCGCGTTTAGATTGCGTGCAATACAAAAAAAAGGAGGGCGGCTCCGCCCCCTCCTTGACCTCCCCTACAAGGGGACCAGTCCCCTTGACCCCATTAAAAATGCCATGTATTTTGTATTTAACCAAATCGAAACGCGCTATATCAGGATTATGTTAAGAAAGCTTCGTGCTTTTTTTTCCTGTAAATCCTTTAATCTGTGTAATCCTGGTTCAGACAGTCCCTTGTGCTTCCTTAAGTCAACAGCATTAGGTCTGAAGGGGTGCTTTCCCTCTTCTTGTGCCCTGTGCGTAAGGTGAATAATTAATTATGGGCAGGTACTTATGGCGATAATAGAGATACTTAGGGATGACCTGATCAACCAGATAGCGGCCGGTGAGGTGATAGAGCGTCCGGCCTCCGTGGTCAAGGAGCTGGTGGACAACTCCCTGGATGCAGCAAGCACGGACATCAGGGTGGATGTGCTCCTTGGGGGCAAGCGACTGATACGGGTCCGTGACAACGGCTGCGGCATGGACAGAGAAGACGCAATCAGGTGCATACAAAGACACGCCACAAGCAAGATCAAGGAGGCCGACGACCTGTTTAACATCACAACGATGGGGTTCAGGGGCGAGGCGCTTTCCTCAATTGCCGCGGTCTCCAAGCTAACCGTATCAACGGCGTTGAACAGTCCGTCCGTGGCCTCAGAGGGTACGTTTATAGAGGTTCATGGCGGCTTGGTAAGAGACGTCAAGGACAAGGTCACCTCGGGGACAACTATCGAAATAAGAGACCTCTTCTACAACACCCCCGTGCGAAAGAGGTTTCTAAAGGGCACGTCCACCGAGCTGTACCACATCACGGAGACAGTCACGCAGGTGGCGCTTATAAATCCACAGAGGCGGCTTTCCCTGTACATAGATGAAAAAGAGGCGCTGAACTTGCCTGTCTCAAAAGACATAGATGAAAGGATAGCCATGCTCTACGGCAATGACTTTCTGAGGACAATGCTCCCCTTTGAGGTTGGTGGTGATGGTTTAACCATCCGCGGGTTTGTCTCAAAGGTCGAGGGGGCACGGAAGTCGCGTTCGCATCAGTACATATTTGTCAACAAGCGCTGCATAAGGGACAACGTCATAAGACATGCCGTGTATCAGGGCTTTAAGGACCTCCTGCGCCAGGGGACGCATCCAGTGTTTTTCCTCTACATAGAGTCCGACCCCGCCACGATAGATTGTAACGTCCACCCCACAAAGCAGGAGATACGCTTCCTTCACAAGGACTACATCTATCATCAGGTCATAACCGCAATAAAAGGGGCCATCAGGCAAGGCAACGACAACAGGGCGAATGTTGCCCCCTTACACCTTCCGCCGGCATCCCCATCTTTATCCCAATCCGCCTATGCATCTCCGTCTGCAAAGACGACACCACCTGTTGTTGAGGCAGGGTCGTTTAAGCATAAACCAAAGGAACAGCCCCCCGAGTGTGTGCTCAGGGAGTCTGCGCCCCTGCCATATGCAGCGGCAAGGGACTACCTCTACCTTGGGGACGTATTTGTGGCCTATGCCGACAGAGGCCGTCTGGTCATCGCCGACCACCACGCGGCACACGAGCGGGTGTTGTACGAACGGCTCAGGGATGGCGTGGGACTTGTGACGAACCGGCTGTTGTTTCCGATCCAGTTGAAGTTGCCCTTGAAGGAGTTTGCGCTGTTGCGTGTCAACATGGACAAGCTCCGGGGGATGGGCATCGAGATCGAGGAATTCGGGGCCGATACGTTTATCATCAGAGGGGTGCCGACTGAACTCAAGGGCGTAGATATCTCCGTCGTGTTGTCAGATATAGCATCCGGCATGATTGATGCCGGCTTGGCCGGCCCCACGGATGACCTTAAGGATGTCATGGCAAAACGCATCGCCTGTCATAGTGCGGTAAGGGGGCGAGTTGTGTTGTCATCCGAGGAGTTAAACGCACTATTTCTACAGTTAGGCTCAACGAACGACCCGCATCACTGTCCCCACGGTCGCCCAACACAGGTGCACCTATCGCACGATGACCTAAGAAAAATGTTTAAGCGGAAATAGTAATAGAACGGGGTCAAGGGGTCCGTGACCCCTTGTGGGTGGGTCTGAGGGAGGGGGGTCGGCAACCCCTGGCATATAGGCAAAGCCCTCCATTCTTTCTTTGTATTTAATCCAATCGAAACGCGCTATAATCCATCTTAGTTAAAGCTGACATTATATAAGACCGATAAAGACTTGTTGTTTGTTGATGAGAACAGTTATGATAGGTGAGATATTATGAAGGAACTGATGTTGGTACTCCAGACGATGGACATGAATCATCCAAGGGCGAGGAGATGTATTGAACACCTCAAGAAGACCGACCTTTCCATGGCGGAGCTCTTTATCGTGGATACGGTCTACGGTGGCGACTTTAATCGAGGGAATTATCTTGAGGGCTTTAGGAGGTTGACTGAGGGGAGGCCGTTGGTCTTGCTCCAGGACGACGTGCTTATTGAGGATATCCACTGGCTTACACAACTGAGAGACATTGCTGAGAAGTCCGATGTCCTTGTGGTGGGCTGTCAGCACTGCCTTGAGGGGTCGGGTGTGAAGGTTGCCGGAGCGATTGTTGGTCATGACGGTGCGGTTGAGCAGATTGCAGACCTCCCTGCAGGGACGAGGTCTCCGGCGTATGTGCCTTTGATCCCCGAGGGGGTTGTGTTTGTTGCGGAGCCGGAGAAAATAGGTTTTGACGTTGGTTATCAAGGCAGCCTCTGCCAAGCCGATGTGTGTATGCAGGCATGGAAGATGGGCAAAAGGGTGGCCGTCTCCCTCGACCTCGGCATAAAGCGGATGATGTCGTCTCCGGCTGTTGACAACACCGGTGACAGAGAACGCTTTGACCGTAAGTGGCGGGATTTTATTAATGGTCCTTTATACACTGTACAAGAGCTTAAGGGTCTCGAAAGATACCTAAAAAAATAACGAGGCAATTTTTATGAAACAACTAACAGACATCAAGATAGCCACTGCTATCGTACTTGATAAGAAAATCACTGACGAGACACATGTTAAACTAAGCAGGTTTTACTCGGATATATCCCGTTATTTTCATGCCGAGAGCCTGTGTTTTTTTTACTACGACGACGATGACCTCAACGCCAGAAGGATGCTCTTAAAGGCCGCAGCCCTTGAGGACTATCATCAATCCTTTACGTATCTGTTGTGGGTGAGGGGGATTGACAAGGTAAGTCTTTCTTCTTTGCGACGGATGGTGGGTGCTGTGCAATCCGGCAACGTCTTGTCCCCAGCGTCAACGCAGATGAGTTCTTCCGCTGCGACAGTAATCGTCAGCCCGTTTGACGTTATACTCGCCGAGGCGGGTGCCATAAGGGACCTTGTCCGTAAGCACGACGAATATGCCTGGTTCACTGCACCGGGTAGTCAGCTACTTAGGGACGGTTGGACGCCCCCGATATCCCCGGAGGAGGCACTTTGTCTGAATCTAAATGCACTGGGACATCAGGTGCAATCCATATCACTTACAACCGATGAGGACGACTACGTAAGACCCTTTAGGTTTTCCGGCGGCGTACAATATCTGCCGGCATTTCATTTAAGGGCGACCAATGTTATGAACGTCCACACCGAAATGGCAATAATCACCAAGACCGCAGCACTTGTCAAAGACCTCTTCAAGAAAAAGGCCGTTGCCATTTACGGTGCCGGCACCGTTGCCACAGCGTTGCTGCCTTTGCTCGGGGAGACTGTCAGGCTGGTCGTCGATAAAAACCTGGCAGGGAAACAACTCATGGGCCTTAACATAGCACCCCCGGAGGCCCTGAAGACACACAATCACGATGTAGACTCAATCCTGATTACCCCAATTGGCAGGGAGGCGGATATCAGAAAGTACCTGCAAGAGCTGTTGGGCGCTGACTATGATGATCGCAAGATAATCGGCCTTGATAGCTATAGAGAGACCACGGATGGCAACATCAAAAAGACAAGCGTCTTAATTAGCACAGAGACGGAGGCACCCTACGTAGCACCCCTAAAGGCCCCCGCTACAAACCTCAAAAAGACCAGACAACGCAACATCACCAAACGTGGTGTCCTCTACGTGGGATATCTGTGCAACGTGCGATGCGTCTTTTGCTACTACGCCTACACCCCTGCCAAGGACTGGCACACCATTGAAGAGTGCAAGAAGGACGCACATCAGTACAGAGCGGTCTATGGCAACGAGTGTGTAGACATCACGGGCGGTGAGCCAACCGTGTACCCGCACATCTTTGAGCTACTTGACTACTGTAAGGAGATCGGACTAACCCCCACGCTGATTACCAACATGCAGGCGCTGGCCAGGAAAGAAAAGGCCCTTAAGTTTAAGGAATATGGCGTGTACGACTTCCTGTGCTCCATCCACGCCCTCGGAGACACCTACGATGACCTGACCAAGGTCAGAGGCAGTTGGAAGAACGTCCTGACCGCCCTGGAAAACCTCCAAGCCATAGACATGAAGTGGCGTGCCAACTGCACCATGACGGCCGTCAACCGCCACCAACTCAGGACTATCGCCGAACTGGTACACGATGCCGGGGGCAGGGTGATCAACTTCATCAACTACAACCCCTTTGGCGAATGGTCTACGAAGATGGACATAGATTTCCAGTCAAGACACCTTGAGATAACCCCATACCTGAAAGAAGCCCTGGATTACTGTGACAGTGTGGGCCTGGAGGCCAACGTCCGCTATCTCCCCTTCTGCATCATGAAGGGCCATGAAAATAAGTGCTACAACTACCCTCAACTGAGCTACGACATACATGAGTGGGATTACTGTAGCTGGTTTTGTGTGGATACGCGCAACATCTCCTACCACGTGCCGGAGTATATACGCAGCATATTTAAATCCGAGGCCGAGTATCACCTCTACATAGCCAACAAGGTCAAGAGAGACGGCTTCTGTCAGAGCGACAGGTGCATGTTCTGCTCCGTCGGATTCATTTGTGACGGCTTCACAAACCAGTACGCAAGCCGCTTTGGCACCGACGAAATGCAACCCTACCCGGGTAAGATAATCACAGACCCCACATGGTTTATCAGAAACCAGGACAAGGTCGTTGACG
>JADGAE010000142.1 GCA_015232165.1 Nitrospirota bacterium | reverse complement strand
ATCTCCCTATCCCCGCTCAGACCTAATACGGCATTCAAAAAAGATATAAGTATCCCCTTTCTGGCTTCATTGCCAAATATCCTCCTAAAGGCTATATCACTCTTTACATCTACAAATCTCATAGTCTTATTTTACCACAACCACGGATATTTTGGGTGCATAAGAAAGTAGTAGCTAATGGATTTCCGCTAATGTTGTTATATGAGGTATTATAAATTTCGTATAGATTTTAGATGAGGCAATTCGCCCCCTTTTTGTTTATGCGGCAATAGTTGTATAATGTAGCAGGGAGACTGATTTGGTTGAACGACGAGCTTAAGATAAGTCTGATGAAGAGGTGTCTGGCCCTTGCCGGGAAGGCGGAGGGACAGACGAGCCCTAATCCTATGGTTGGGGCGCTGCTGTATAAGGCCGGCAGGGTGTTGGCCGAGGACTATCACAAGAAGGCCGGAACCCCCCATGCCGAGGCGCTTGTGCTGGAGCAGACGGGGCAACGGGCACGTGATGCCGTGTTATTTGTGACCCTTGAGCCGTGCTGTCATCGGGGTAAGCGTACCCCCCCGTGCACCGACGCCATTATCAAGGCCGGTGTCAGGGAGGTTGTCATTGCCATGCAGGACCCCAACCCCGCCGTTGCCGGTAAGGGAATCGAGGCCCTCAACAACGCCGGTATAGCAACTCAGTTGGGCATCATGCAGGAAAAGGCCCTGAGACTCAACGAGGCCTACATCAAATACATCACCACGCAGACCCCATTTGTCATCCTGAAGGTAGCCATGACCCTGGATGGCAAGATCGCCACACCCGATGGCCACTCAAAGTGGATAACCTGTGAGGCCTCGCGCAGGGTAGTCCACCGGGTCAGGGCGAGCGTCGATGCGGTATTATCGGCTGTGGGCACGGTCAAGGCCGACAATCCGGGATTCAAGCCTGCCATCAGGGGGGTGCGCAATCCCGTGCGTGTGATCATCGACCCGGCGCTGGATATCCCCGCGGATTTTGAGGTGCTCAAGACGCCCCCCGAGACGATCATCGTTACCAGGAAGCGGGACACCTACAAGATAGACGGCCTTCGGTACATCTACTATGACGGGGAGCTGGACATGAAGTGGTTGATGGCGGAGCTGGGCAAGACCGGCGTGATGTCGGTCATGATAGAGGGTGGTGCATCGCTTTCGGGATATGCCATAGAGGCAGGGATCGTGGACAAGGTGATGTTTTTCATCGCGCCCAAGATCGTTGGGGGCAAGGGGTCACTATCTCCGGTGGCGAGTAAGACCTTCAGGGCAGTCAATGAGCCTTACGGCATTACAGATATGACCGTGAGGAGGACCGGATGCGATATATTGATTGAGGGATATATCGGATAATCAGGTGATAACATCGCTTCCAGATCACTAAATTGACCTACCATATACTGATCGGATTTTTGCCTTGCAGCCTCCCTCTCAAAACAATCAGCAAATTCTCTGTGGAATCCTTGCAGTTTAACCATAAATCCATCGATGTCTTCTTTTACTAACTCCATTTTTGGAACTGAGTATGCGTCTATTTCTACTTGATACTGTGGTTGCATAACGTGCCTCCTTTTTTATTTATCTATCTCAAAAACACCTCAAACTGTTAACTACTTTTTAGCCTTTATAAACCATGCCTATATATATTCTAAAAACATTTGTGAGGGCTAAAAAAAGCACCCTTTAATTTTTGATGCACCCATGCAATTGGGCCGGTAGATTAAATTAACCTCCATGTGATAAAATACCCTCATGGAAGTACATAACGATAGAGAGAGACTTTGGCTTAACCGAATCCTCCAAGAGGGGCAACAGAATCTACATGTTGTTTATCAAAACAGAAAACATGGCCATAGTTAAAGACTGTATAGGTGGAGTCCCTGATGTGGCGTGTGAATTTGTCTCAAAAGGTTCACATCGAAAGGACACGGCAACCAAGAGAGACGTCTACGAATGCTATAAAGTCCCTGAGTACTGGATAGTTATACCAGAGCTTGAAACAATCGAGGTCCTGACTACTGAAGACGGCAGGTACGAAATATTCTCTTTTGTCGAGTGTGAGGGTGTGATCAGATCGGAGGTCATTGAAGGGTTAGAGGTAGACGTAAAGGACGTGTTTGAGCAATAACCACTGCATTATAAGCCTTGCTATTAGCTTTCCAAGTAAATATATATTATAATCAATCCATGCCATTTCAGGCAATTTGGTGCATAAATCTTTCATGGGTAGCAAATGCCTATAAAGGGGTCAAGGGGACTGGTCCCCTTGCGGAATGGGGGTTTGAGGGGTATGCAAAGCCCTCCCCCTTTTTCTCTCTTTTTTTTATGCAAAGGGATAAAGGAGGAAAGTAAATATGTTAATCATACCGGCAATAGACTTAAAGGACGGTGTGTGTGTCCGCCTGCAGCAGGGCAGAAAGGACGCGGTGACCATGTACTCGGACGACCCTGCGGCAACGGCCAGGGCATGGGTCAGGGACGGGGCGGAGCTTGTCCATATCGTGGACCTGGATGGTGCCTTTACGGGGCATCAGCTCAATCTCGATGGCATAAAGCGCATCCGGGCGGCAGTTGACGTCCCCCTGGAGGTGGGTGGTGGCATACGGGATGAGGACAGACTTGAATTGTTGGTGTCGTTGGGGATTGACCGATTGATCATCGGGACGGCGGCAATTGTACAACCTGAGATGTTTCAGCGTGCGTGTCGGCGTTATCCAGGCAGGGTACTTGCCGGAATAGATGCAAGCAACTCCAAGGTTGCGATCAAGGGCTGGCAGGAAGTCACGCAACGCGACGCCATAGAGGTTGCCATAGAGATGCAGGGCCTCGGCGCCGCCGGCATCATCTACACGGACATATCACGAGATGGCATGCTCAGTGGTCCAAATGTGGAGGCCACGCACCGGATTGCAACAGCTCTTAGCATACCCGTCATTGCCTCCGGCGGTGTCTCCTCGTTGGAGGATATAAAAAACCTGTCACGGATAGATGGGCTTTATGGCATAATAACAGGTAAGGCCATATACTCGGGGGCAATTGACCTGCGGGATGCCATTGAGTTAGTCAAGGGGATGCAGGGATGACAAAGGTCTTGTCTCTTGGAGAAGATACATGGGGGCTTTACCCCTACAACGACATAATATAAGATACATGGTAGACAATTGACAGTATCAATTGGTTAAGCGGTATACGCTGGGCTATAGAACAGTGTTTTGGAGAGGCTAAAACAGAATTGGGCATGGACCATTATGAAGTTAGGAAATACGCCGGTTGGAATCATCATATGCTGACATGTATATTGGCTCATTTCTTTCTCTGGCATTTGCGGATAATTTTGGAGGAAAAAATCTCCGTTTATTACTCTGTCTCAGACTAGATTCCTTATAAAAACGGTTTTGCCTATCATTAATCTCACTACCCAAATGGCTCTTGAAATAACAAGATGGTTCTATGGTATCCTCTTAAAAAAGCATGGTAAAATGGGGTCAAGGGGGCCGGCCCCCTTGCAGGGGAGGTCTGAGGAGGGGGTGAGGCACCCCTGCCACAAACCGTCCTCCTTCTTTCCTTTACCATGAAATATAAAGAAGATACAAAAAAAACTCTATTTAGGTTTGATGCAGTCTTAAGATGGGTCGGGATAGACAAAAAATCCTTGACAAACCCGTCCGACCATGCTATACTACCCAAAAGTCTTAATTCAAACCGTAACAGGAGGGAACAATGACTACGTACAAACAACATTCGTTTATCAAGAGATCGGCAGTCCTGATCCTTGCCGTGCTTGCGGGGCTGACCCTTGCGCTGATGCCTTACACCCACACAAACGCAACGACCACCCCGGCGGTGACCAACCCCGCGAAAGCCATCCCCGCAACGACCGCCGTGGATGCAAAACCCCCCGATGACAAGACCGTCTCAACCGCCTACATGAAGCTGCCGCTATACTTCATAGAAAACAACGGGCAGGTGGACAAGCGGGTGCGGTTCTACGAAAAGGGTGCCTCGCACGCGACATATTTTACGAACGATGGCGTCTACATAACGCTGACTCAAGCGGTTAAATCCAAGGCTAAATCGAAAGACCCCTCAACCGGGGTCAAGCAGGAGACGATAAAGCTTTCATTCAAGGGCGCAAACTCCAACGTCGAGATCGTCCCAGAGGCGATGCAGGGCGGCAGGGTCAACTACTTCATCGGCAACGACAAGTCCAAATGGAGGACTGACATCCCGACGTACCGATCCGTGCTCTACCGCAATGTGTATGACGGGATCGACGTCCGGTTTTACGGCAACAACAGCCAACTTGAGTACGACATAATCGTAAGCCCCGGAAGCAGCCCCGATGTCGTAAAGATGTCATATGAGGACGTAAAGGGGTTGAAGGTCAGGGACGATGGAGCCCTTGAGATAGCCCTCCGGCTTGGCAAGATAATCAAGGGCAGGCCCTACATCTATCAGCAGAAGGATGGTTCCGGTAAGGTAGAGGTAGCTGGCGGCTTTAAGGTCATAGACAGGGAGAAGGCAAAGAAAGGTGGTTACAACTACCTGGTAGGGTTTAAGGTAGACAAGTGGGACAACGCATACGCGTTGGTACTTGACCCGGTGCTGTCTTATTCCACTTATCTTGGCGGAAGTGGCAATGATAGTGGTCTTGGTATAGCCATAGACAGCGCCGGTAACGCATATGTCACAGGGTACGCAATTTCGACCAACTTTCCAACGACCTCGCCTATCCAGGCAACACACGGCGGGGGAAGCTATGACGCCTTTGTGGCGAAGCTCAACCCAACAGGTAATGCACTGGTTTATTCCACTTATATCGGGGGAAGCGGATATGACCAAGGTCAAGGTATAGCAGTAGACAGCTCCGGTAATGTCTATGTCACAGGGGCTACGCAATCAACCAATTTTCCAACCGTCTCCGCTTTACAGTCAACGCATGGTGGGGGAGGCAATGATGCCTTTGTATTAAAGCTCAACGCAACGGGCAGCACACTGGTCTATTCTAGCTATCTCGGTGGAAGCGGAACTGATAATAGTAATTACAATTGTATAGCCGTAGACAGCTCCGGTAACGCATATATTACTGGGGTTACAAGCTCGACCAACTTTCCAACTGTCTCCGCTTTCCAGTCAACGTCTGCAGGGGGAGATTATGATGCCTTTGTAGCGAAGCTCAACACAACAGGCAGCGCATTGGTTTATTCTACCTACCTTGGCGGAAGCGGATCGGATGGAGGTCAAGGTATAGCAGTAGACAGCTCCGGTAACGCATATATTTCAGGGGTTACAAACTCGACCAACTTTCCAACCGTCTCCGCTTTCCAGTCAACGTATGCCGGGGGACTCTATGATGTCTTTGTGGCGAAGTTCAACACAACAGGCAACACACTGGTTTATTCCACCTACTTGGGTGGAAGCGGATATGATAACGATCTCGGTATAGCCATAGACAGCTCCAGTAACGCATATGTCGCAGGGCTTACGCAATCGACTAATTTTCCAACCGTCTCTGC
>JADGAE010000141.1 GCA_015232165.1 Nitrospirota bacterium | reverse complement strand
CGAGCGGAGGGGGTGGGGCACCCCGGCCACAAGACGCCCCTTTCTTTCTTTGTATCGCATGCAATCGAAATGCGCTATAATATAAATTGGGGTCAAGGGGCGAGCCGCCCCCGGCTCAATTGGGGACTGGTCCCTTGCGGGTGGGTCTGAGGGAGGGGTCGGCGCCCACCGGCATAAAAGGGACAAGGCCCTCCCTTCTTGTACCCTGTGCGTAAGGTGAGTGTTAATCTGAGAGTATTTTTTCGGCTTCTTTGCGGACCTTTTCGCTGCCGTCACGCAGGGCCTTTTGGGCAAGCCTCTTTGCCTCTGACCCTTTAAATAACTCAAGGGTCCCCACGGCGTTTCTCCTGACCTCGTCGCTTTCGTTGTTCATCAACCGTTCAATGGTCTTAAGGGCAGCGTCAACATCAAGCCTCTTACTTGCTATTATCCTCTTGATGTAAGGCGCTATTGGCTCTGCATTTATGCCGTCTCTTAGGGTATGCCCTATGATGGCCGTTACGGACTCCGTGCTGCCCATGTTGACAATGGCCTCCACCACGAGCCGCAACCTGGTGCTTTTGTCTACAGCGCTTTCAGCAAGCTCCCAAGCCCTGGGCGGATCGGTGAGGATAACAAGAAGGGGGTTGAGAAAATCATTGCCTGCATAGGAGAACAGGTAGCTCAGGGCGGCAAGCGTCTCGGCATCGTTGCCGTCGGAGAACTGCACAATCAGGTCATCCTGGATATCCTTGCCGGCACTTAAGACAAGCAGACAGCTTACATACTGTTGTGTCCGTGGCGGTGTAGACATTATCTTGGTCAGATGAGTTCTAGTCATATAGACATAGCTGTCCTTATACATGTCAAGCTCTTTAACGTCGCACCTGTCCCCGGACTTGCCCTTGACGTAATCAAGCGCCTCGCGCGCCCTGTCGGCGTTGTTAATGACGAGGGCAAACTTGCTCAATGCCGAATCGTCATACCTGTCCCTGCGCAAGTTATATATATAGGCCGTAAGTACAAATACAACAAGGATTATCACCAGTGCAGCCGTTGATTTTGACAACTTTTTCTTTTGTGTCCTGGCATGTTTTTCCTGGTCTATTTGGGCCTTGCTCTTGGGGTCATCCATTTCAAGGGTGTGGAACTTAGGCACCGATTCCGTCCACTTATCCTGATACTCCGGCAGCTCTTTAGCAGACATCTCCGCAAAGGCCGACCCAAAACCGGCTGCCTTAAACCTCGATTCAAGTACCTGTAAGTCCTCTCCGGTCCATGAGGGCTTGTTCTTCTCAATCTCTCCGCGCCTGTACTGGTAGGATAGAAACTCGGAGACCATGTGTTTTGCCTGCACCTTCCATGCTATGCCCTCTGCGGGGTCAATCGTCCAGTTGAGAAACCACTTTATCACCGTCGATTTCATGTCGGCGGAGTACAGGAACCAGCCATCAGGGCTGAAAACAACGGCACTTATGGCATCTTTATGGCCTTGAAGGTCTTGCAGGCGTTTCTGATTGTGGATACTCCACAGGGCGACCGTTGTATCCTTGCTCCCGGAGGCAAAGTATTGGCCATCCGGGCTAAAGGCCACGCATGTTGCTCCCTCCGCGTAAGCATCATAGCGGCTCTGCAGGGTCCTCGTCTTGTAGTTCCAGAGACCGATTGAGCCGTCCTCGCAGGCCGTAAGAAACAGCGTGCCATTGGGACTTAAGGCTATGGCGTTTATAACGCTTTTATGCTCAACCCTGTGACGCTCCTTACCCGTGACGGAATCAAAAAAAGCCAGAGAGCCATCCTCCAGGGCGGCTATAACGGTCTTCTCATTGTAGCTTAAGGCGATAGTCCTCACCGGCTGATAAACAGGGTCAAAGTGCCCCATGTACTGTCCCGTCTCAGTGCGCCAGAGTCTGACAATACCGCTCTTGTCGTCAGTATCGTCCGTATTGTCCGTATTTGCCGAAAACAGGTGCTGACCGCCACGTGTAAGCGCCATAGAGCAAAGGTCGCCATACCGGCGATTAAACTCCACAATGGAGACACCGGTGTCGGCATTGCAACAGATGATCCTGCCGTTATCACAACCGGCAAAGACATAGTTGTTACAATAACTTACCGCGAGGGCGGTTACGGTACCGGTGAAATTCCCCCTCTTGCCTTTATCGTCATCATCAATAGAATTATATAGATATGTTGTGAGTTTTTTTTCAATGTCGAATTTTGCTACCGTCCCGCCAGTGCCGGCCACAAAGAAATGTTCCCCACTGTATGATAGCACAAGGGCGGTAATGCCGTCACCATCAAGGGGGCTGTAATCATCTGCCTTGACGGCCTTACGGACGGAGTTGTGGTTATATATCAAGGGAATCCCGGTTAATAGTTCGATGACTTTTTCGTGGTCTTCGTACCCGGAGAAATCTCTTGCACTGTTTATGAGTCTTAAGGCCTCCCGATGATTTCCGGTGTCCATATATTGTCTTGCGGCACTTATTCTGCGTATGAACTCAAACTTAATGTCTCCTTTTCTAAGAGAGGGCGGTGGTACCAGGGCATAGTTGCAGGTATACCTGTTGAGGTAGTTCAGACAGATGAGTTCGTTCTCCTGTGTAAACAATATCTGATGTTCCCTGTTACTTGTGACCGCGCCTGTGATTGGCCCCTTATACTTGAATTGTGCGTACAACAGACCGTTCTTGAGGTCTCTTACGTGCACCGTCCGTTGCCCCGTTGACAGGGCAAAACGGTCATCATGGCTGAAGGCAACAGAGGTTATCTTTCCCCAGTGTCCTCTGAAGGTGCTTATGCACTCTCCGGTGTCGGTGTCAAAGAGACAGACGGTATCATCTATGCCGCCCGTGATCAGGCGTTTGCCGTCGGAGCTCAACGCAATCGATGTTGAGCCGGTGAACTGACCTTGACAACTCAACAGGAATTTCCCTGCCTTTGTGTCCCACTTACACGGGGCTGCCCCTTTGAGGGCGGAGTAGACGTATTTGCCGTCTTTTGAGATGGCAATGGCATGTACGGGCTTATTTTGTGTGTTAAACATGCCGGCCCCCTTGCCCTTTCGCAGGTCCCACGCACGTATGGTACCATCCATCGAGGAGGATACCGCATAGACGGAATTACCCACAAAGAGCACGTCCGTGATAACGCCTTCGTGCCCGGTAAAGGTTTGCAGGCGGCGTGCCTGCCCCATATCCCACAGGGCGATACTTTGGTCCTCGGAGGCGGAGAGGGCATAGCGGTGGTTGTTGCTCAGGGCAAGGGCGGTTATCCCCTTGGTATGTCCCTGCAGGGTGGTGGCGGTATTACCAGTATCAAGGTCCACGAGGAACAGTCTTGAGTCATTGCAGCCGATCATTGCCGTCTTTTTTGGGGCAATATTTTGGACCGTCTGTACGACCATCTGCGGATCAACCTGAGAATTGTCCGCAGCAATATCGGACAAGAGGGCAAGGGCGGTTATCCCTGAGTGTTCCACGGAGAACCTGTTGGTTATGGCAAAGCCCGGCAGCACCGTATGGAGTGCCTCATCTAAAGACTCCGGAAGCTCGCCGTAGCGCTCCCTGCTGTTGTCGTAGAAGGTCTCGTAGTCTTCGTTGAGGTTCTTAAGGGCAAGGGCATATCCGGTTGCAACAGAGGGGTCTTCCTTGCCATCCCGGATCAGGCGATGCATGGAGTTTTTGACAGTCTGCCAGGAGACGACGTCCTCGGCACTGGTATCGACACCACAGAGTAAGAGGCCAATGTCACGGTAGACCTCGAGGTTGTTCGTACCAAGTGTTGTCAGTTCCAGGAGCGTGTTGAGGGCCTTGTGTTCGTTGGAAAAAAACAGGGCCAGCTTGCCCATAAAGAACCTGCCTATATACAGCCTGTCACTGCCGTATGTGGGCATATTGTCAATGAATTCCTGCATCTTTCCAACGGCCTCATCCTCGGGCAGCAGCCCCCTCTTGCACTGATAGAGCATGAGATTAAAGGCGGTCTCGGGATGATTTGGTCTGATTTCGAGGGCCTGGTTCCAGGCGGCCTCGGCCCTCTGCAACTGGTTTATCATGGCATATGAAACCCCCTGGTTATTAAGGGAATCCAGCATTAGTTTTTCCGTGTATTCTTCGGTGTCTTCATCCGAGCGTGGATAATCTTCACCGATGAGGCGCTTGTAGACAGCCTTAAGGCGGTCTTTGATTTCACTGAAGTCCTTTGGTCTTCTCCGGGGGTTTTTTGCCAGGCACTGGAGCATCAATTCGGCAAGTTCCTCGTCTATGTCCGGGGTAAACTCCGCAGGGTGGGGTGGGGCAGTCTCGGTGTGGAGCTTCTGCCATACGGTCAACTGGTAAAATATGACACCCCGACGCTGCTCCTCCGTTAGCAAGAACGGTCGCCGACAACAGAAAAACTCATACAGCATACACCCATACGCGTATATGTCCGTGGGGAAGCCTGCCGTGTGGGCATCCTTAAACTGCTCGGGGGCCATATACTGCGGGGTGCCAAAGGGTACTCCGCCCAGCGTTATGGTCTGCCAGGAGTCAGACACTATGATGCCTTCCTGTTGGTCGTTCGTAAGGCTGAGGCTTGAGAGGCTCTTTGCAAACACGGAGCCTTCCGAGAAAGACCCCGTAACCGAGTCGGTGAGTTTGAGACTATCCTTGTGCATTTCGCTGATTATCGGGCCGGTTATCGGACCGTCATGACCCACGCCAAGACCGGCACCGACAAGTCCGAAGTCCGTGATCAGGGCCATCCCGTAATTACTCATGAGTATGTTTGCGGGCTTGAGGTCCCTGTGCACCAGGCCGGTGTGTTGGACCCCCTCTTCGTCTTTCCATATATGCGTATGGGTGCCGTACATGCCGGAGGCCACCTGAATGGCCATATCCAGCTTTTCTTGCAACGTACTCAACCGATGTTTCTTTAGCAACTTATCCAGGCTGCCACCGTCTACGTACTCGATAAAGAGGCGCGGGATCGAGTCTATCTCCTGCACATAGTAGGCCGCGCAGACGTTTGGATTGACCCCCAGGCTGATCCACGCCTCGGCCTCCCTGTAGAATCGCTTAAGGCCGGCCTCATTGGAAAGGATGGAGGGCAGGGGCGTCTTAACGGCCATCTTACGCTGTGTCTCACGATCATAGACGAAGTACACCTCGCCCATGCCACCACGGGCAAGGTCAAACACCTCGTATCTGTTTTCAACGACGGTGTTTTTTGACCACAGACCCTTTTCCCGCTTGCCGGAGTGACCTTTGTCTTTCATAATATTAATCTATATCAGCTTATGTCTAAGCACTTGGCAGGAGTATACAAAGCAGTTGGCGAAAGCAGGCTCTCTTGCTCAATCTTTTGCAAAAAGACGCCAGGGCTAACAATCTGGATACCTTGGAATATCCTAACTTCCTTGAGGAGGTTAAAGCAATCCCTCAATCTCTCTTATGTCCTGAGCCTTTATCAACGCCTCCGTTATTGCGCGGAGCCTTGACGTATCTCCATAGCCTCTGATCTTAGGCATAAACGATAAGCCTTCTTCACCAAATCTTGCCCTTAACAAAAGTTCTATC
>JADGAE010000140.1 GCA_015232165.1 Nitrospirota bacterium | reverse complement strand
GGCTCCGCCCCCCTTCAGAACCCCCTGCAAGGGGACCAGTCCCCTTGACCCCTTCCTGCGCAGGCCTGGTTTTTAAACATAAGTAAACTATTAACAACTCATAAAATTCTATAATGCGATTGCCTTGACCTCCAATATTGCCAAGTTGCTATCGCCTGTTTTATAATAAGCGATGGTGAGCTCAAAGATACTCATAGTGGAAGACGAACCGGCAGAGTTTGATGGGATGAGTATGATTCTTAAACGCATGGGTTATGAGGTCTTGCCCCCTGCCACAACCGGTATCGAGGCCATAGAGAGCGTCAAAGACAATGCCCCGGACCTGATCCTTATGGACATAACCCTCAGGGGAGAGATGGATGGCATAGAAACAGCAATCCTCATAAGGGAGATATCAGATGCGTCTGTGATATACTTATCGGCTCACTCCGATGAGGATACCCTTGAACGCGCAAAAACAAGCGGTACTCATAGTTATATCAAAAAACCCGTTAATGCAAGGGAATTAAAAATCAACATCGAAATGGCCATTTACAAACACAGGATTGATCGTGAAATCAGGGACAAGACCGCCAGACTTGAGGACTTGAACTATCAGCTCCTCCAGAGCGAACAGAGATACCGCAGCATTGTCGACAACATAGGCATTGGGATAGCGGTTATAGGCACAGGTATGGAGGTACTCTCTCTTAACCAAAAGATGAGAGAATGGTTTCCGGATATCAATGTATCTGAAAAACCGTTGTGTTACACGAGCTTTAACACCCCCCCCGGCAGTTGTGTCTGTGTCTATTGCCCTGTCATACTCTCTTTTAAAGACGGTGAAGTACATCATAGCACGACGGAGACGCCAACAACGGGAGGTGTAAGAAACTTCCGAATTGTAGCCGGCCCTCTAAAAACTGAAAGCGGCTCAGTCTACGCCGTCATAGAGATTGTCGAGGACATCACCGGGCAAGTGAACGCCCAAAGACATTTGAACCGTGATTTGCAATTAAACAGAGCAATGGCTGAGGTATCAAAGGTGCTTATGCAATCCGACCTGATCTCCATTAACGAGATATCCGAGCTGATTCTGCACCATGCCAAGACCCTGACTGACAGTGCCTACGGCTATGTCGGCTACATTGATATTGAAACGGGGTTTTTTGTTGTTCCTACCTTGACAACGGATATCTGGGACAAGTGCAATGTCCAGGATAAGAGAATAGTTTTTGAGAAGCTCGGTGGTTTGGTTGGTTGGGTGCTGGATAACAAAGAGCCGCTGTTGACAAACGAGCCTGAAAAAGACCACAGAAGCGTCGGGACGCCCAGGGGACACATACCTGTAACACGTCTTCTATCGGTGCCGGCTTTGCTTGGCAATAAACTCGTTGGACAGTTATCGGTTGCCAATTCCGGTCGTGATTATACGGAGTTGGACCTGGACGTGCTTGTGCGTCTTGCCAATTACTATGCCCTGGCCATACAGCGTAAAAGTAGTGACGACGAATTGAGGAGGTACAGCCAGTCACTTGAAGATGAGGTAAAAAGACGCACTACGGAGCTTACAACCTCAAACAGGCTGCTTGAAGATGAGATCATTGCAAGGAAGAAAACCGAATCCGAGCTAAAAAAGGAAAGCCTCTTTAGCAGTCTTATCATAGAAAACATCAACGATGGCTTATGTGTCTGTCATTCGGTTGCTCAATACCCCTTTGTCAGGTTTACCGTGTGGAACCAACATATGAGCGATATAACCGGTTATACGATGGAAGAGATAAACCGTCTTGGCTGGTACCAGAGCATGTACCACGATCCGAGGGTGCAAAGCAGGGCGATCCAGCGCATGCTTTGCATGAGAATCGGTGATAACCTTGTTACCGAGCGGTGGGAAGTGACGTGTAAGGACGGCGAGAAGAAACTCCTTGCCATCTCAACCTCCCTTATTTACGACGTGGACGGTTCAGCCCACGTCCTTGCCCTTATGCAGGACATAACGCAGACCAAGAGGGCAGAGGATGACCTCCGCAGGGCTGCCTATGTGATCGAGCAAAGCCCAAACATGGTGGTTATCACTGATACCAATGCCAACATAGAGTATGTAAACAAGATGTTTATCGAGGTGACCGGTTATAAGGCAAACGAGGTAATTGGTAAAAACCCCGGGATATTAAAATCCGGCAAGACGCCCCCGGAGGTGTATACAGATATGTGGAGTAAACTCACCGCCGGCAAACAATGGCAGGGAGAGCTCTGCAACAGGTTAAAGGATGCCACGGAGATATGGGAGCTTGCCAAGGTGTTTCCTTTAAGGGATGCTGACGGCAACGTGACAAACTACCTTAAAATCTCCGAAGACATAACGGATAAGAAGCGACTTGAATCAGAATTCAGACATTCGCAAAAGATGGAGGCCGTTGGTCAGCTTGCCGGTGGAGTTGCACACGACTTTAACAACATACTCTCGGCAATAAAGAACTATGCCTACCTGTTGAAAAAAAGACTCAAAGACAATGAACAGCTCATGGATTTTGTGGACCATATCTTCTCATCCACAGACAAGGCCACATATCTTACGCAAAGCCTTCTGACCTTCAGCAGAAAGCAGATGATCAATCTCAGGCCTATAAGCCTCTCCGGCGTTATAACGGGAGCAAAAAAGCTCTTTGAACGACTCATCAGGGAGGACATAGACCTTCAAGTCTTGTTGTGCGACCCCGATGTAATGATAGATGCCGACGCCGTGCAGATGGAAATGGCGCTAATAAACCTTGTCAATAACGCCATGGATGCCATGCCTGAGGGTGGGGCATTGACCATCAAGGCAGATATTACAAGTATAGACACCGATTTCATAGCAGCACACAACTACGGCACTGTCGGCATGTATGCCAGGGTGGTTGTCTCGGACTCCGGAGTTGGCATGAACCCGGCTACGAGGGAGAGGATATTTGACCCTTTTTTTACAACCAAGGAGGTAGGCAAGGGCACGGGCCTGGGGCTTGCCACCGTCTATGGGATTGTCAAACAGCATAAAGGTTACATTAGCGTATACAGTGAACCCGGTACCGGCTCGACTTTTACAATACTACTGCCCCTTCTTAACGAAGCAACCGAAGAGGCCGCTATAATCATTAAACCTAGGCCCGGAGGCGGTAGAGAGACCATACTACTTGCCGAAGATAATAATGAGATGCGAAACAGTACAAGGATATTACTACAGGAGGCAGGATACAATGTAATAGAGGCCGTAGACGGCATAGACGCCATGAGTAAGTTCGACGAAAACATATCCGAGATCGCCCTCGTCCTGTTAGACGTGGTAATGCCCAGGGCAAATGGCAAGGTTGTCTACGAACACATAAAAGAGACCGGCAGTACAATCAGGGTTATCTTTTTGAGTGGTTACTCCTATGAAATTATTAAAAAGAAAGACATCCTGGAACAGATCGAGGCATACTTGCAAAAGCCGGTAAGACCTGACATCCTGTTGAATAAGATAAGGGAGGTGCTTGACCAATGAACAACGCGAAGTTGCTTGTCGTTGACGATGACAGGACATTATTATCGTCGGTGGTTATGATACTTGAGGAAGAGGGGTACGAGGTCTCCTCCGCTTCAAACGGCAAGGAGGCGCTTGAGGTATTAAAGCGTGACGGTCATGACGTAGTGGTTACCGATATAAAGATGCCGGGTATGTCGGGGCTTGAGCTTATAGAAGCGATAAAGTCAACCGGCATTGAGACCCCGGTAATTCTTATGACGGCCTTTGTCGAGATCAAGACAACTATAGAGGCCATAAGAAAGAACGCCTTTGACTTTATTATCAAGCCCTATGACCCGGATGACCTTATCCTGACCGTTGAGAAAGCCGTGAGGTTCAATCACCTGGTTAAGATGGAGAAGGACTATAAATGCCGTCTTGAGGCCACGGTTGAACAAAGAACCAGGGAACTCAACAATGCCCTCATTATGGTCAAGGACCTCAACAACGAACTCCTGATGCGCCTTACCGCGGCTGCCGAGTGCAGGGATACGGATACCGGTTCACACCTGACACGGATCGGACTCTATTGTAAGAGGCTTTCAGATGTGTTGGGCATGTCAGCCGATTTTATTGATGACATTGTCTTTGCCGGCACTCTGCATGACATAGGAAAGATAGGGGTAGCTGACGGTATCCTCCTTAAACCCGGCGCTCTGACCAAAGACGAGTTTGATGTAATGAAAGGGCACACAACAATAGGCAGCGGCATGCTTAAGGGTTCTTCAAATGCCAGGATCATGATGGCTGAGACAATCGCTATGCGTCACCATGAGAGGTGGGATGGCTCGGGCTATCCCGATGGTCTGAGGGGCGAACAGACCCCACTACCCGCACGGATCGTTATCATTTGCGACCAGTACGACGCCCTCATGATGAAAAGACCCTATAAGCCCCCATTAGGACACGACAGGACATATGAGATCATTACAATAGGCGACGGCAGGACCATACCTAAGCATTTCGACCCCGCAATACTTGAGGCATTCAAAAATGTCGCCACGGATTTCGCAGAAATATTCCGGTCCTGCCAGGATTGAAAAGAAAAGAGAGAAGACGGCGACAACTGCTCAATCACCACCTTCTTCAGGGCAATCGCATTTGACCGGAAGAAGAAAAGAATGTGGGACTTTGTCCCCCTTTTATGGCCGGGGTGCCTCACCCCCTCAGACCCCTCTACAAGGGGACCAGTCCCCCACTGAGCCGGGGGTCGCTGACCCCTTGACCTCGTAAAGGGCTATGTTGATTAGGTTGAAAATTGGTTATTTTAACATAAAAAACATAATGATAATTTCAAATGCGATTGCCCTGCCACCTTCTTCTTTCCTGGTGGTTAGTGTAAACCCTTTTGATTCAGAAAGGCGGCAAATAGCCTGTCCTTGTCTAGGATGTGCTCGTTGAGCCACTTCTTTAGGAAGTTCATGACCTCTACGGTTACCACCATCTTGCCATCTGTAAATTGCTTCTGCAGGTCAATCACCTGTTTTGTCAACTTGTCATGTTCCGTCTTGTGCTTGTTGTTGTCGTTGTATTTGTGCTGTACCATTAACTTCTCTTCGTATGCAAAGTGGTCCTTTGTATAGGCAATCAGTTCTCCCAATACCTTGCCCATCACTGCCGCCCCCTTGCCATCCTTCATGGCGCTATAGAGCTCATTGACAATATCTACAAGCTTCTTGTGCTGATTGTCTATCTCCGCAAAGTTTACTGCCAACTTGCTGCTCCAGTCTATAAATTGCATATTTAAGTGTCTCCTTACAAAAAACGCTAATAACCATAAAATAAGGTCTACACTATGGTATTTTATCAAGGCAACCTTGGTCTGTGACTATAGTCACAACACAACCAACATGACTATGCTATACTAAGCAGAAGAGTATAAGTATCTATAACAACAGAAGATAAAGAAGGAGGGCGGCTCCGCTGTCACAGCGACGTTACCGCGCCCCTCCTAAGACCTCCCCCGCAAGGGGACCAGTCCACTTGACCCCATTAAAGTGCCGTGAATTTTGTAGTTAATCCAATCGAAACACGCTA
>JADGAE010000139.1 GCA_015232165.1 Nitrospirota bacterium | reverse complement strand
TTTAAATCACAGTGTAAAACGTGTACTGTGGCCACGCCATTATGGGGTCAAGGGGGCCGGCCCCCTTGCGGGGGAGGTCAAGGAGGGGGCGGAGCCGCCCTCTTTGCAGGGGTTTAGGGGACGGAGTCCCCATTCTTTTCTTTGACGCAGCAACCCATGACTTTCTTATGCACCCTCTGAACCACGATTTGAAGGATTAAGGGATTATCAGGATTATGTTAAGAAAGCTTCGTGCTTTTTTTCCTGTAAATCCTTTAATCTGTGCAATCATGGTTCAGACATTCCTTAAGTCAACAGCATTAGGTCTGAAGGGGGCCAGGAGTGTCCTGGAGCACCAAGAAGCGGAGCCGCCCCTTTCTTTCCCTCTTCTTGTACCCTGTGTGTAAGGTGAGTTCCTAACTTTATAAATATATTCATGTCCATGTACTCAACTGAACAATATCCAGCTTTCAAACCACCTCAGGTATGTGCTTATGTATGATCTGCTGACTATCATGCCCGAGAGAATCGGATAAAACAAGACAAACAACCCCAGCACTACTGCCAGATAACAGTATGTAAGGTACTGCACATGCCGATACCTGCCCTCCATCCACTTGAAGATATAGACCAGTGAGATGAGCAAAAAAGGGACGCTTGCGAAAAAATGGTATATAAAGGTCAACCGCGGGACGGCTACCCAAGGCAGATACTGAGCCGCTGCCCCAGCCAGTATGAAAAACAAGACCCTCTCACCAGCCTTAAACCATCTCGACGCAATAAAAATCAAGACCGGTGCAAACAACCACCATATTGCCGGGTTGCCCATCGATACGATACTCGATACCTGCCCCTGGGGCAGATAAGACTGTCCGGCGTACAGCCACAGGGGTTTCTTCAATATCGGCCACTCGTACCAATTGGAAGAGAACGGGTGGGTTGCCACCAGGTTCTTGTGATAGTTAAACATATGTGTTTGGCTTGACTGCACGTAGTCAAGAAACGGTCGCGTGGGCTCTGCCATCCAGAGCGGCAGATACGAAAGAATATAGACCACCACCGGTACGAGGACGAAAAACAGAGATGCCCAAAAGATGCTGTCCATGTAAAACGTAAACATCTGTTGAGATTGCTGCTCCGAGGGTTTTTTATTCCCGCCACGCTTCTTTTTGGATTTTTGGACTGGTAACTGTTCAATTTCCTTTCTGTACTGAGCATACCTGAAATATAACGAGGCAAAAAACACAACGGCCAATCCGGCCCCGGCATACAGACATATCCACTTTGTGGCAGCCCCCAGGCCAAAAGACAGCCCCGACAGACCCAGTGGCAGGAGCGTCTCCCTCAACGGTCTACGTTGGATATTTGCCAGGTAGTAGCGATACATGAAGTAGTACATGAGGATGATAAAACATACCGCAAATGTGTCAATGGTGGCAATACGCCCCTGGACAAAGCGCATGAAGTCAAAGCTCATAAGAAAAGCGGCCATAACGGCATACCTCGTGGAGTCAAACACGAGCCTCCCAAAGAGATACATAAGCGCCACCATGACAATGGCCGCCAGTGCGCTCGCCACCCTCCAGCCAAAGGGGTTCATCCCAAGGATGGCAACGCAGATGGCTATGAAGTGCTTGCCAAGGGGCGGATGGGTGTTTTCGTAGAACGGGGTTATGCCGTGGACTTGTTCATAGGCCGTGCGTGCGAAGTAGATTTCGTCAAAGTAGGAGCTGTTGAGGTATGATGGCAACGCCGGGACCTTGGCCTGTTCGTCGATGAGGTCTGCCACCTTTCCGATGCTGTTGGGGTTTGGGTTGATGTGCCTGACGTTGCGTATCTTAATGAGATCGTCGGACTTGTCAAAGAATCCAAGCTCGTTGAGCATTGCGCCGGGTTTTTGGACGTTTAGCAGGACGGTGTTTGTCGTAAAATCAGCCTTCTCACAGCGCCACTCAAAGACAAAGACAGGTTTTAGCGACGCGGCGGTAACCTGTCTGCCGGCGTTGTTGATGTAGTCTATGCCGTACTGTCCATCGCCGATCCCGCCGAAGAAGCAGACCCTGGCAACGTCCCGCGTTGAGTCAAACTCAAAGGCCGCAGATTCGCGCTCGGCGGCAGGCCTCCAGAACGTCTCCGGCGCCCTGGACGACCCCAGCCTGTAAAAGATCAAGACCGTGTTAAGTAACACAAACGCCGCGATAAATACATAGTCCAAACGTTGTAAAGAACCATTGACGGGTGCGGACGACACAAGGTCATCCGGCGCTTCAATATTTGGCGTTTTGTCCATTTTTTTGATTACCTGGGGGGCCGACCTTAGTTCTCTGACCCTGTTTTGGACTATGTCGTTAGAAACGAGTACAAGATAGACCAGGATGGCTACGTTTATGGCCGATACGGTCAACATCAGGGGGTCAGAGACCTGGATATGAAAACTCCCCCGCAAGGCAAGCGACAACACATCCGCTTGATTTATAAACAGCGTGGCGGTAATCGCCCCGTAGATGTACAACAGTCTCTTGTCTTTTGTGTGGATGTAGCTAAACAGGGCGATCAACATGGCAGGAAACAGGTAGCGTTCGTGCATCTTTGAGGTTGTGACGTAGACGGCCGTTATAATAAACAGTGCGATGACCGGGAGGTTTTGTGTGGCCTGGTTTTTGTAAAACAGGTATGATGCAACGATGACGGTCCAGAGTATGAAGACTATTCCCCACGTGGAGTATGACATAAAGAGAAGGCGTGTGGAGTCGGGCTGAAAGTTTCCTCCGGTCAGTGCGAAGAGGTTAAATGCGTTTAACGAGGCATATGGGTATGATGCCAGGGTCTTTTGGTAGTGGCTAAATATCCAGAAGGCACCCCTGTGTATGGAAAACGGCATGACGGCCAGCGCAAAGAGGGCTATGGCACATCCTGTGGCGACGGCAATGGTCTTAAACGATTCTTTATTGCAGCCCTGCCTGATAAACGCAAACGCTATCACGGGTGTGAATATCAGCGCCTGGGGCTTGACCAGCACGGAGACGGCAAACAGCAAGGCGGTCACCACCAGACGCTGCTCCGTGATGGCCATCAGTGTCAACAGGATGCAGAGTGTAAAGACGGCATCCACCTGTCCCCAGAGGCAACTGTTGAGGAGCACCGCGGGGTTAAACGCATAAATCAGCGAAAGGACAAAGGCGGCCTTGATAGAGACGCGCCTCCCGGCAAGTTGAAAGATGATGCCGGCGGCAATGATATCGGCGATAATCGACGGCAGTTTAACGAGCACAAGGTATGACGTTGTGGAGTAGGACATGGAAAGTGCGACCCTGAGTTTGCCAATCAGGTACAGGACGTAGATGTAACCGGGAGGGTAGTCGGCAAATATCTCTCCGGAGTAAAATTGTGCAAACCCCTTATCGGCCACATATATTGCCCACGACCTGAAGCAGCTTATATCCGCCGGATATCCCTCAACAATCGTTGCCAGGTAAAGCCTGATTAAAAAGGCGGCAACAAGAGAGTATATGTGCAGCAGGAAAAACCTGTCCTTGTCAAAAAACCTCATCGTGGATTTTATCAAATTACGGTCGGAAAAATACACAGGGCAAATTGCATGGGTGCATAAATTTTTCAAAGGTGGGCTGAGGGGGTGGGGCACGATTTTCCCGCAGCGGGGGGCGAGGGGGTTGGCAACCCCCGGCTCAGTGCCGCCCCTGGCTCAATTGTCGCACCCGCCCCGGCCACAAACCGCTCCTTTCTTTCCCCAAGGCGCCCACCACTTTTTTTTATGTGCCCGGTATATATTCACTTGTCTTTTGATATACTCTGCTGATATGCTATAGCATTAATTTGACAATGTCACATTTAAGTAAACATAGGGATTGTCTGAACCAGGATTATAGCGCGTTTCGATTGGGTGCAATACAAAGAAAGAATGGAGGGCTTTGCCCTCCCTCAGACCCACCCACAAGGGGACCAGTCCCCTTGACCCCATTAAAGTGCCGTGAATTTTGTAGTTAATCCAAGCGAAACACGCTATACATAGATTTAGGAGTTTTAATAGCATGGATATTTTTCATAGGCTGAGAGGTCTCATAACAAAACCAAAAGTCGGCGACTATGAAATCTCACAGCTATGTGGTCTATTGTCATCGCAGCCGCGACACCGCGCCCTTGACTCCCAATCTTTAAGCCGGTTCCACGAGGCAATAAGAAAACGACTCGCCGTCGGTGATGCCCTGCTAAGTGCTGCCAAATGCACAACCGATATAGGTCTGCTCCTGGCCGCTGCCGAGACCTGGATCGTAAGGGGGGGGTATGACCGGGCCGTTGACCTGCTTGAAGGCGCACGATGCCTGAACCCGCAAGACCTGCGCATAACGGATTCGATATTCAGGGCAAAACACTATAAAACAACCGGCAAGCTCAACAAGGTTGGTCATGAACTGGCGGATTATTTCTGTTTCTTTCCATTTGTTTATCTGAGTCTCACACGGGGAGGTGGTTGCTATTGCTGCTGTTGCAGTTGGCTGCCTCAGTCAATAGGCAATGCCTACAACGACGACTTTAACGGCGTGTGGAACTCTCCCGCCATAGAGGCCATAAGGGCGGGCATAATAGACGGTTCATTTTCGTTCTGCGACAAGTTGTCTTGCTACATGATCATGTTGGGACTCTTGCCACGCAGAGACTCACTCTCGGGCTACATAAACGCCAAGGTGCAATCCCTGGCGCCGGACATTAGAGAGCACGTTCGCCGCACCGCCTCGGAAATACCGACAATGGGGACGGTTATGCCCGTCAGGCCCTTTTTCGTAAACCTTGCCAACGACCCTGTTTGTAATCTCTACTGCCCTTCCTGCCGGGAGGACAAGATAATCCCGGATGTAACTGAACTCCGCCGTATAGAGGAGGCAACCGAAAACGTGGTCATCCCCCTGTTGAGGACCGCAGCGGTGGTTGAATTAAGCGGGGCGGGGGACCCCTTTGCAAGCAGGTCGTGCATGCGGCTCCTGGCTGCAATAAACGCCAATGACTTCCCGGCCCTGAAGCTCGTCCTGATGACCAACGGTAACCTCTTAAGCGGTGAGCTATGGGGGCGTTTCAGAAACCTTGAGGGACGGGTTGCAAGCATCAACATCTCAATTGACGCCGCAACGCAAGGCACCTACAGTCGCTTGCGCAGGGGCGGAGATTTTGACACCGTGATAAAAAACGCCAGATTCGCAGGGCAACTCTACAGGCAGGGCAGGATCGAAAACCTAAAGCTGTGTTACGTCATCCAGCGGGAAAATTTCACCGAAATGAAGGACTTTGTCGCCCTGGCACGCGATGTTGGAGCTTCGCAGGTGCACTTCCAGAACCTTGCAAACTTCACATTCACACAAAAGCAATACGCCGACAATGCCGTACACCTGCCCGCTCACCCACTGCATACCCAACTGCAACAGATAATCAGAGACCCCATATTTGACGACCCCATGATCATACTGGAAGCCCGGGGCAATCGCACTTGACACATAGTATGGCGCGTTTGTATTGTATGCAATACAAGAAAGAACACGAAGAAGTCCCCTTGACCCCATTATTTCACACTCAATTATCATGCCTGAAA
>JADGAE010000138.1 GCA_015232165.1 Nitrospirota bacterium | reverse complement strand
CCAGGAATCCAGGATGCATAAAAGTATAGTTACCATGAAATATAAAGAGGATACATTAAATGGCTATTTAGAAAAAAAACAGTAAATAATGCTTACCTGACGCCACCAAAAATTTATGCACCCATTTCTTATGCATCATTGAAAAATTGGGAGGTTTTTGTTTATAATGATGGTAAGGTTTTATTTGTATTAATGAATAAGTATCCCACAAAAATACCTGACTGGGGTGTTGGGGCGGTGGTTTCGCTGCTTACGTTGATTGTGTTTTTGACGCAATGGTACCCCTTCAGATACCCGGAGTACGCCAACTACGACTTCAGAGAGGGACTGAGACATAAGAAATCCCCGGACAACATCGCCATAGTGGCAATCGATGACGAGTGCATGGAAAAACTGGGGCACTGGCCGCCGCAACGCTCCCTTATGGTTCAGGCCATAAACAAGCTGAAGACCGCCGGGGCATCTGTCATCGGCATTACCATACTCTACAAGGACGAGGAATATGGCGACAAGCTCTCTGCCATCAAAGACCTGCAGGCAAGACTGGAAAAAAGCACGGCCTCTCCAAATGACAAGCTAGCCACGGAATTAAGCAATATCCTGAAAGAGATCAGCCGGAGCGCAAATCTGGCCAATGCAGTCCAGTCCGCAGGTAACGTCGTCCTGCCCGTGCACCTCTCCTTTGATTCCCGTCTCTCAGGGGAAAAGGCTGCCGGCACTATGATTAAGCTCACGGAGCCGTTGCAAAAAAACTCTGTTGCGTCCTTGCCAGGGACAAAGTTTACGAGGGCGCGGACCATACACACCCCCGAGACCGGGTTGTCCGGCGCCACACTTGCCCTCGGTCACAACAACGAAACACCCGACAGAGACGGCATCCTCCGCAGAGAACACCTGCTCGTTGCATACAAGGACAGACTACTGCCCTCATTCGGCCTGCAACTGGCCCTGAGCCACAAGAAACTCAACATCGGAAAACTCAACCCCGCAGCCATCAAAGGACACATTAAACTGGGTACCCTCAATATACCAACAAGCGGCACAGGGGACATGCTCATTGATTACCGGGGCGGATACCGCAGCTTTCCATACTATGACTTTCATGACCTGCTTAACAACAAACTGGCAGAGGGTGTATTCAAGGACAAGATCGTCATCATAGGCTCCATAGTTGAGGACACCACCTCGTTTGTGCCAACCCCCAGGGGCAAAAACCTGCCATACGTTGAGGTGGCAGCCAACGTGGCAGATAACATAATCAACAACAACCACATAAGCCGCCCAACGTGGGCGTTCTACGCGGATATCTTCCTGCTGCTCCTGCTGGGGGTATATCTGTCATACATGGAGCCAAGGCTGGAACGCCGCCTGAGTGTTATTGTCGGAGGGACTGCCCTGGTCTTGATAAACATAATTGGCATTTATCTGTTCTATGCCCACGGCTACTGGTTACAGACCTTCTATCCAACCCTCATGTTGCTGTTGGGGTACTGCGCGGTAGCCATACGGCACTACAGGCAGGTACCTGAAAAAAAGGTTGGCACATCGACAATAGACGAGGAGGACACGGAGACAAACAAGATGCTGGGCCTGTCGTTTCAAGGTCAGGGACAACTGGACATGGCCTTTGAAAGATACCGTAAGTGTACCCCGTTCGATGACTCGGTAAAGGACCTGCTTTATAACCTGGGGATCGACTACGAAAAGAAGCGGATGTTGGATAAGGCCCTGGCCGTGTACGAATATGTATTGAGTGCCGGCCCATACAAGGACCTCAATGATCGTGTAAAGAAGGTCAGGACAAGCGGAGAAACCGTCATAATAGACTCCTTTAAGAAGGACTCGACGGTTATAATCAATGCCAAGGAGGAGGCTCTGTATGTGAAGAGGTTGGGGCGCTATGGGATCATCACAGAGCTTGGCCGGGGCGCTATGGGTATCGTCTACAAGGGCCGTGACCCGGAGATCAACCGCGATGTGGCCCTTAAGACGCTGGACTATGCGGAGATGGACCTGGAGGATGACGCAAAGGAAGAGATTGAGGTCAGATTTAAGCGCGAGGCCGAGGCCGCCGGTAAGCTCTTTCATCCCAACATCGTCAAGATATTTGACGTCGGCACTCACACCGAGCAAGGCAAGGAGATAGCCTACATCGCAATGGAGTACCTTGACGGTACGGACCTCTCGGGTTACTGCAAGAAAGAGGCAAAACTGCATCCCAGAGACGTCATCAGGATCATCATCACCGTTGCCGATGCTCTGAACTATGCCCATAGCAAGGGGGTGGTGCACAGGGATATCAAGCCGGCAAACATCATGATGTTAAGTAACAACGAGATCAGAGTCACGGACTTTGGCGTTGCCCGCATCATAGAAGCCCCCAAGACGGAGACCGGAATGGTTATGGGCACGCCAAGCTACATGTCGCCGGAACAGGTGACCGGCAATAAGGTGGATGGCAGGTCTGACCTGTTTTCGCTGGGCGTGGTGTTTTTTGAGCTCCTGGTGTGTCGCAAACCCTTTGAGGGCAACAGCATTGCAGCCCTGATGCACAGCATAACCAAAACCCCAATCCCTAGCATCAAGGATATAGACCCAAAGGTACCCACGTGTATCGCCAATATAATAAACAAGATGCTCGCAAAAGATGCCAATAACAGATACCAGAGCGGCAAGGAACTCATTGAGGCCATCAACGATTGCAAGAGACTGATTAAACAACGTGCAGCAGCGCAAAGCGCCAATAAACCAAAGTAGATGACATTTCCTTAATTGTAATAGTTCATCTCTAAGAAGAAAAAAGAAAGAAAGGAGCAGCTCCGCTTCTCTTCTTTCTTTCTCACTGTACGTTTTTCATGAATTCCATCCAAATTGGTAGCGCCGCCGCTCCGCCGGTCTTGCCTTCGCCCAGGGAGACACGGTCGTCCCTACCTACCCAAACACCCACGGCCAGTTTGTCGTCAAAGCCTATAAACCAGGCATCCGCATAATCATCCGTCGTACCGGTCTTGCCATAAACCGGCTTGCTTAATGCCATAGCCGCCCGCGCGGTGCCGTTTTCCACGACCGACCTCAGAACCTCCCTTATGGATGCAACCGCCTGCTGACCAATGACCCTCTGCCCCTCACGCAATAACGGCTCAGACGACAGGTCATAGCGGTCAATGACCCGCTCGTAAAAACGCGGCTCCAGCTTAACCCCCTCGGCCATAGTACCGTATGCCAAGACCAGTTCCATGAGCGTTATCTCTGAGACACCGATGGCCGAAGGCAGATGCGGATATATATCACTCTTGACCCCAACGGACCTGGCCGTTTCGATGACCCTGGACATCTTCAGCTTGTTTGCCAGGCTGACCGTGGCAGAGTTTAGAGACATGGACAACGCACTCTTGAGCGTCACGGACCCGTAGTACCTCCGTGTGTAGTTCTGTGGCGTCCAGGCAGTACGACCATTGTTGGAGTAGTAGGTAATCGGAGTGTCTACAATGATGCTCTGCGGTGTGAGGCCATCCTTAAAGGCCGTCAGATAGATAAACGGCTTGAACGCCGACCCCGGTTGACGCATTGCCTGCGTGGCACGGTTGAACTGACTCTCACCGAAACCGGTACCGCCAACCATCGCCCTGATGGCGCCGGTCTTTATGTCTATGGCAAGAAGAGCCGCCTGCGTCTTATCATCAAAACCGTTTGACAACCCACTGACTATGGCATGTTCCGCCGCCTCCTGCATCTTGTAGTCTATCGTCGTGTATATCTTAAAGCCGGAGGTGTAGAGGTTGTCGCCATAAATCTTTTCGAGATTGGCACGGGCGTACTCAACAAAGTATGGGGCCTTGTAGTGCGGCCTTGGCGTGTAGGATGGCAGGGGCTCGGTCAAGGCCTCATCGTACTTGCCGGTAGTAATAAAGCCCTGGTTGAGCATCATCTTCAGGACGAGCTTCTTTCTGTTGAGGGCCTTGTGCGTGTCCTTAAACGGGGAATATGTCGATGGTGCCTTGGGGATTGCTGCCAGCAGCGCCGCTTCTCCGACGGTGAGTTCCTCGGCCTTCTTGCCAAAATAGGTCTCCGATGCCGCCTCCAGGCCGTAGGCCCTGGTGCCAAAATACGCCTGGTTGAGGTACAACCCCAGGATTTCATCCTTCGTGTAGCGGTTTTCTATTTGAATCGACAGGGCCGCCTCCTTGATTTTGCGCGTCAGAGAGCGTTCGGGCTTTAGAAAGAGCATTTTGGCCAACTGCTGCGTGATGGTGCTGGCCCCCTGGACGTATGACTTTGCACGGGCATTTTCAACGGCTGCCCCTATCAGACGGTAAAAGTCCAACCCGTGGTGCTTGTAAAAGCGCGCATCCTCCACCGCAATGAAGGCATTCCTGACGTGCGTTGGAATCTTGTAGTAGGGTATGAACCGCCGCCGTTCAAAGTACAACTCCGCCAGCAGCTCACCGTCAGATGAATAGAGCGTGGATGACTCCAGCGGTGCGTACTCCTCCAGCAGTTGTATCTTTGGCAGGTCGGACAGACTCCAAACAGTAAACCCACCGGCTAAACCCAAGACCACCGAAAACGACAGGGCAAAGGACAACAACAGCTTCTTTACAAACCGAATGTATGGGTTATCCTTCTCACCGAGCACCATGTGATAGAGGACGCTAAGGTATGTGCCAATCCTCAGATAGGCCTTGCTTCTGAGGAAGAATATCTCCCTGACCTTAAGGCATATCTGTTCGGGGTCAAGGGGGTCACTGAGACAGTGGTCCGGCCTGAGTCCTTTTTGTCTGAGCATGGGCAGCAGGGCCGACTCCGACAATACGATTAGCGAGCAGCGGGGGTGAGAGACCCTGAGTGAATCGAGTATTTCAAACTCCCTGGAATAAGACTGTTTGGTGTCAAAGATGACGACGGAGTGGCCCTTTATTGCAGCGAGTCCCTCAAGGAGCTCGAAATTGCAACCAAAGAGCCGGGCGTCTATACCGTGGTGTTGAAGGGTCCTTAGTACAATTCTCCCTCTGATGTCATCGGCAGAGAAGACTAGTACCGGTACGGACATCTGTCGGTTATTGGAGCAACCCCGCTAGGATTCCTCGGACATGGCCATAATCAGCGCACCCCTGGCCGTTGTGTTAAGCGGGTCTGCCGCAATGCGCACGCCGGATATCTGTATTGGCAGGCGCATGTTCTTGAGCACCTTTTCAAAGAGCTCCTTACATCCCGTTGGCAGGCAGGTGCCACCACTGAGGACTATGGGCAGGGGCTTGGCAAACCGCGGTACCCGGTCCGAGGTGGCCATCACCTGCTGGATGCTCTGCAGGAGATTGACGACCAGGTCTTCGTAGAAAATATGCAGGGATATCTCGAGTTTGTTCTTGGGTTCCTTGAGGAGATTTAGTCCTTTTTCCTTGATCAGTTTTATTTTCGTGGCGGGTTCACCCAGTGAGTTTCCGGCCATTGTGTCTATGTAGTCACCGCCCTTTTGGATGCTGTATGTAAAGACCGGCACGGAGAGGTAAGACAGGCATATGTTACACATCCCCCCGCCCATGCTTATGCCAATACCCGTGTAGCTTTCATCGACAAGCTCCGACAGCACAACGGCAAACCCCTCGTGGATGGACAGCGGGTTATAGCCCATGCCCTCCA